>JAOAPL010000115.1 GCA_025462925.1 Acidobacteriaceae bacterium | reverse complement strand
ATCTTCCCGCCCGAGGTTTTCAGCAAGTCTTTCTTCCGGTCGGTGATGCAGAGAAAGCCGTCTGGATCGATCATGCCGATATCGCCGGTCTTGAACCATCCGTCCTCAAAAGCGTTCCTGGTCTCCTCGGGCATCTTCCAATAGCCGCGCGTTACAGATGGCCCGCGCACCAAAAGTTCGCCATCCGGTGCGATCCTGCATTCCACGTTCGGCAACGGTTTGCCCACGCTTCCCAAGCGCAAATTAGCAGCAGTGTTGATGGCTATCACAGGAGAGGTTTCAGTCAGCCCATATCCCTCGAAAATTCGTATGCCCACATCTGCGAACCACTCTGCCAATTCGCGGCCAAGTGGCGCGCCTCCGGATATGCAGCACTCGGCGCGACCGCCTAACCCGGCACGCACCTTGCTGAAGACCAGTGCATCTGCCAATCGCCAGCCGATTGAGGTGGGCACTCGTCCAGCGAGTGTTTCGTTGCGATGAGCCCGTCCAACCCGCAACGCCCAATCGAAGACCACCTTCTTGATTCCGCTAACAGCCTGGCGCTCCGCTTCCTTGCGAACTTTTTCATAAACCCGGGGCACACTAACAAAATTGTGCGGACGCACTTCCTTAAGCATCACCGGTAACTCATCAAAGGACGAGCAGTAAGAGACGCCGATCCCCGAAGCCAGCATCACGTAATCGACATGACGCGCAGTAATGTGCGAGAGCGGCAGGAACGAAATGTACCCCTGCTGGCTCGACCAATGGAAGATAGATGTTGACGCTGCAATATTGGAAGTCACGTTTCCATGCGTGAGCATCACGCCTTTCGGCGTGCCCGTCGTTCCCGATGTATAGATGATGGTGGCCAGATCGTCGGCAGATAACCTTTTCCCGAGTGCGTCCAGCTCCGCATCGCGAGCAAAGTCCGTCGCTGGTCCACTTACGATCGAACTCATGCTCAGGACATTGTCGTGCGGCGACTCCGGCGCGACTTCGTCCATCACAACAATCTTTTCCATTGGCGTCTGGCCGAGTACCGATTTCATCTTTCGCAGTTGCTCCGCCGTAGAGACAAATGCGATTTTCACGCCCGAATCTTGCAAGATGAACCGGACCTGGTCCGCGATAAGTGTTGGGTAGATGGGAACGTCCACTGCGCCCAGGAGCTCGACTGCAAAATCAACGACCCCCCACTCCGGCCGGTTCTCAGAAACGATTGCAACCCGGTCGCCCTTTGCGATCCCGGATCTTTGCAGAAACCGCGCAGTGTTTATGACCTGTCTGTAGAGTTCTTTGGCGGAGATGTTGTGCCAAACTCCGTTCCGGCGATATGACATCGCCGCATCCAGGTTGTGATCCAACACAGAATCGAGCACGTTCACCAATGTATTAAGGATCAAGCCCGGGTCTCCATTCCAGTGAGGATCACGTCCACGATGGCGTCAGCAGCGGCACCCAGTTTGTAGTCGCGCTCGCTCAAGAGCCACGAGGTCACCATCGCGTCCAGCGCGCCGAAGAAACAGTTTGCGGCGATTTTGTCAGAGACTTCCTTGCGGAATTGCCCGGCAGCTTGTCCGTCGCGAACGATAGCTCGGACAAGATCGAAGTACGCGATTAGTCGATGATGCGAGAACTGCGAGAGGAATTTCGCGCTCTGCCTGAATTCGGTCTGAAAGACCATCGCCAGTCCGCGATTGGCTCCCAGGCTTTCCAGATGCAGAGCTGCCAACCGGCGCAATCGTTCGCGTGGCTCTTTGATCTCCGCCAGCTGCAACTGCGCGGCATCCATGAAGAGGGTAAAAGCGAAATCGATCGCCGCCATCAGGATCTGTTCTTTGTTCTTGAAGTAGAGATAAATGGTGCCATCGGCGACGTCAGCTTTTTTCGCGATGTCCGAGATGCGGGAGTTGAAATATCCGTGCTCTGCGAAGACCTCGATCGCTGCCTGCAGGATGCGATGGTGTTTCTCCGGACTGCGCCCCGTGGCGGTAGTTCCATTTGCACTCTGCACGCTGCGCATCTGTGCTGGCGCCGGTTTTTGTCTTGTGCTGTTCCTCAATTTCACCCTGTCGTGGGACTGAATGGTGATTCAGTCGACGCACTAAATGTAATCGCACTGCGTTCTGAGCGCAATGTAAATCCCGCATTGACTGCATTGACCGCATTTGGCCCGCGAGCGTAGTCTGGCTGTGTCCAATTCATAGGTGACTTGAATGCGCAAAGTCTTTATCCCGATGCTGCTGGCGATGGCACTTGCAGGATCCGCCTACTCGCAAGCTGCACCTGCCAAACCCGCTGCTCCCAAACAAGAACCCGCGCCGGAACCAAAAGTTAAGGTCGGCGACATGGCTCCTGACTTCACGCTGAGAGACCAGAACCGCAAGGAAGTGAAGCTCAGCGACTTCCGCGGCAAGAACAACGTCGTCGTCGCATTCTTCGTCTTCGCCTTCACCGGCGGTTGAACCGCGGAAATGAAGGCTTACCAGGAGAAGTTGAAAGACCTGGAAGCCGCCGACACCCAGGTTCTGGGTGTAAGCATGGACAGCACATTCTCTAACGACGCATTCTCAAAACAGATCGGCGTGACTTTTCCTATTCTGAGTGATTGGGGCGGGGACGTAACCAAAACGTACGGGATTTACAACGCAAACTACAAAGCAGCGCGTCGTGTCACCTATCTGATCGACAAATCCGGCAAAGTCGCCGAAATGCAAGTGGACAAGGATGCCGTCGATCCCACCGCCATTGTCACCAGTTGCAAACGTCAAAAATTGAAAGAATAGGGCGGAGATCGAACCTTCGTAGCGAGCGTGTCTTCGTAGCGAGCCTGCCTTTGTAGCGCCGGCATCTTGCCGGCTGTCGCGAGGGCGTCTCGCCCTCGCAACTAGCTTTCCCAAGCCGCCGCTCCTCTCGAGTCGGCGGCTTTTTATTTTCACCCGCAATCGTTTTGCTATATAGTCTGCGAGTTTCCATTCGGAGGGTTCTACCATGCCTCGGACAGTCCGCTGCGGTCTCATCCAAGCCCATAACTCGCTCGGGCCAGAACATCCTTTGCCTTCGATCAAGAAGGCCATGATCGACAAACATCTAAAGCTGATCGAGCAGGCCGCGAAGAAAAAGGTCCAGGTGCTATGTCTGCAAGAACTCTTCTACGGCCCTTATTTCTGTGCCGAA
The DNA here is from genome assembly GCA_025462925.1 of Acidobacteriaceae bacterium. Classification (GTDB taxonomy): domain Bacteria; phylum Acidobacteriota; class Terriglobia; order Terriglobales; family Acidobacteriaceae; genus JAICLA01. The sequence goes on along the minus strand of JAOAPL010000115.1, from coordinate 2,415 downwards.
CAAGACAAGCGCTGGTACGAACTGACCGAGCAGATTCCTGACGGCCCCACTACCAAGCTCATGCAGAAGATTGCCGCCAAGCACAAGATGGCGATGGTGGTCTCCATGTATGAACGCGAGATGACCGGTCTGTACTACAACACTGCCGCCGTCATCGACGCCGATGGCAAGTATCTCGGTAAATATCGCAAGCACCACATCCCGCAAGTGGCTCCCGGATTTTGGGAGAAGTTTTATTTCACACCCGGCGATCTCGGATACCCCGTCTTCCAAACCAAGTACGCAAAGATCGGCGTCTACATTTGTTACGACCGCCACTTCCCGGAAGGCGCGCGCATTCTCGGACTGAACGGCGCGGAGATTGTCTTCAATCCGTCGGCTACAGTCGCCGGACTTTCCGAATACCTCTGGGAACTCGAACAGCCTGCGCATGCCGTCGCCAACGGATATTTCGTCGGCGCCATCAATCGCGTCGGCACGGAGAAGCCGTGGAGTATCGGCGAATTTTACGGCAAGAGTTATTTCTGCAATCCGCGCGGAAAGATCATCGCCCAGGCCAGCCGAGATAAAGATGAAATCGTCGTCGCCGATCTCGACCTCGACATGATCGCCGAAGTCCGCAACGTGTGGCAGTTCTTCCGCGACCGCCGTCCCGACAGCTACGCGCCGCTGACGAAACAAGCAGGGAAGAGCGCGAGTGCAGAATAGATGACTCGCCATGTTTGTCATCCTGAGCGAGCGTAGCGAGTCGAAGGATCTATGTATTTGGCTTTTAGCTAAGGCACGGCTAGTCAGGGCACGGCTTTAGCCGTGCCGTAAGTCGAAATAAGATGGATGCTTTAGCCCCTGAGGGTCGATCAGAATTGTCATCCTAAGTGCCGCGAAGAATCCTTATTAGCAGCACTCGGGTGGCGCAGGCCTTTAGGCTTGCATTAGACCGCTAAATTGATTGGGGCTTTAGCCCCTGAGGTATTCCAATGACCAAAGACGAAATCCTAAAAAAGCACAAACAATATCTGTTCCCGTCCATCTCCACCTACTTCGCCGACCCGCTCGTCACCGACCACGCCTCCATGCAACATCTCTGGGACATCGAGGGCAACAAATATCTCGACTTCTTCGGCGGCATCGTCACCATTTCCGTCGGACACGCGAACCCGCGCGTCACTTCGAAGATCAAGGCGCAGGTCGACAAGCTGCAACACGCGTCTACTTTGTTCCCCAACGAAGCCATCGTGGCGCTGGCGGAGAAGCTGGCGCAGATCACTCCCGGCGAGATTACCCAAAGTTTTCTCAGCAACAGCGGCACCGAGGCGAATGAGACTGCCGTGCAACTCGCGCGCATCCACACCGGAAGTTACGAAGTCGTCGCTCTTCGCCACGGATACAGCGGACGCTCCGCCCTCGCGCAAGGACTCACCGGCCAGAACTCCTGGCGCAAGTCATTGCCGTTCGCGCAAGGCGTTGTCCATGCAATGAATCCGTATTGCTATCGCTGTCCGCTGGGCAAAACGTATCCCAGCTGCGAAGTCGCGTGCGCCAAAGATGTTGAAGCCGTGATTCAGACGACAACGTCAGGCCGCATCGCCGCATTCCTCGCCGAGCCCATTCAAGGACTCGGCGGCTTCATCACCCCGCCCAAGGAATATTTCAAGATCGTCTTCAACATCATCAAGCAGTACGGCGGACTCTATATTGATGACGAAGTCCAAACCGGCTGGGGCCGCACCGGCAAAAAATGGTTCGGCATCGAGCAATGGGAAGTCACGCCCGACATCATCACCGCCGCGAAGGGCATGGGCAACGGCGTTCCCATCGGCGTGACCATGACGCGCCCGGAAATCGCCGCCAGTTTCCAGGGACTGCAAATCTCCACCTTCGGCGGCAATCCCGTCACCTGCGTCGCCGCCAAGGCGACCATCGATCTCATCGAAGAAGACAAACTGATGGACAACGCCGATGTCGTGGGCCGCTACTTCCGCAGCAAGCTCGAAGAACTCAAGGACAAGCACGACGTCATCGGCGAAGTCCGCGGCATGGGGCTGATGCAGGGCATCGAACTCGTGCGCGACCGCAACACCAAAGAACCCGCGCCCGTCGAGACCGGGCAAGTCATGGAAGAGGCTCGCCGTCGCGGCCTGCTCATTGGCAAAGGCGGACTCTTCGGAAACGTGATCCGCATGTCGCCGCCGCTGAACATCAGCAAAGCCGATGTGGACGAGGCCTTCACCATCCTCGACCACGCCTTGGAAACGGTCTCAGCAACGGCCACTGCCGCCGCGAGATGAGGGGCTTTGAAGGGTCACGACTTTAGTCGTGCCGTAAATTGCAAAAAGGTTCCGGGCTTTAGCCCCTGAGGTAATTGATGTCCGTATCCACCGTCCCATCCCGCTCCATCGAATCCTCCCCTCTCTA
>JAOAPL010000103.1 GCA_025462925.1 Acidobacteriaceae bacterium | reverse complement strand
TTGGCTCAACGTAATGTCCACGATACTGCGAAAGCTCCGAAGAAGAATTTGTCAAATGCCGAGATGGCGGATCGCGTTCGCCAGGAATTCCTGCATGCTTGGAATGGCTACAAGAAATATGCCTGGGGACACGACGAACTCAAACCTCTGTCGAAAACGTATCGCGACTGGCACTCCGTTTCGCTTTACATGACTCCTGTGGATGCGCTCGACACCATGATCCTCATGGGACTGAAAGACGAAGCTGCATCCACCCGCGAGTACATCGTCAAGAATCTCTCCTTCGATCAGGACATCGAAGTTAAGAATTTCGAGATCACTATCCGCATGCTGGGCGGGCTCCTTAGCGCTTATCAACTCACCGGCGACAAACGACTGCTGGCGATGGCCGACGGTCTGGGAACGCATTTACTTCCCGCTTTCAACTCTCCTACAGGCATGCCGTATATCTATGTCAACCTGAAGACCGGCGCTACGCGTGGTTCGGTGAGTAATCCCGCCGAGATTGGGACGCTGCTCATCGAGTTCGGCACGTTGAGCAAGTTGACGGGCAAGCCTATCTATTATGAAAAGGCGAAAAAAGCGCTGGTGGAACTTTACAATCGGCGCTCGCCCATCGGGCTCGTCGGCTCATCCATCAACGTCGAAAACGGCGCGTGGACAGATCCAGCCAGCCACGTGAGCGGGGGCATCGATTCCTATTACGAATACCTGCTGAAATGCTCCATCCTCTTTGACGACAAAGATTGTGCGCGCATGTGGCAGTCGAGCATCGCCGCGCTGAACAAATACGTTGCCGACGACACCACAAATGGCCTCTGGTACGGGACGGTGGACATGAACACGGGAGCGCGGACCGCGACACACTTCGGCGCGCTCGATGCATTTTTCCCGGCGGTGCTCGCGCTCGGCGGCGATATCAACCGCGCCCGGCGGCTGCAGGATTCCAGCTTTAAGATGTGGACCACTTTCGACATTGAACCGGAAGAGTTGGATTACTCAACGATGAAAGTCACGTACGGCGGGTATCCACTGCGTCCGGAGATCATGGAATCGGCCTATTACCTTCATCACTACACCAACGATCCGCGCTATCTTGAAATGGGACGCACGATCTTTGACAGCCTGGTGACATATTGCAAGACTGATGTTGGCTATGCCGCGCTTAAGAACGTCGAGACGAAAGAGAAGCGAGACAACATGGAGAGCTTCTTCTTCGCCGAGACGCTTAAGTACTCATATCTGCTGTTTGCCCCGGCTAAGACCCTAGATTTAAAGAAAGTGGTATTTAATACAGAGGCTCATCCCATCCGGAAGACCTGGTAAATTCTTAGCGCCAGCGCACCTCTGAGTGACTTTCGGATTCAAACCTGTTGCGGAGAACGACGAATGAAGATTGCACGTATTTTTTCCTCGCTCATAATCGTAATGGTTTCTGTTGCCACCCTGTTTTCTCAAACGGCAAAGTCCAGCAGCAAATGCGCCAATGTCATGATCGGCAAGGCCGCATTTGAAGATTATCGCGCAGAAAAACCCGGTGTCTGCCGCAAGATCACGCTGGCCGACCTTCCTCAGCCAGACCCGGCCGAGTCTGTGGACAACGGCCCTGACGTGATTCCGCGTCCATCGAATGCGTGGCCGCAGGCGTTGCCTGGATTCAAGGTCGATCTATACGCGCAGGGACTAAAAAATCCGCGTCTCATCCGCACCGCGCCGAACGGCGATGTTTTTCTTGCGGAAAGTCGTGCGGGAGAGATCAAGGTTTTTCGTGGTGTCGGAAAAGACGGCAGGGCCGAGAAGACGGAAGTATTCGCCAGCGGCCTGAATCGTCCATTTGGGATCGCGTTCTATCCGGTCGGCAACGATCCGCAATGGATCTACATCGGCAACACCGATGCAGTCGTTCGTTTTCCTTACAAGAGTGGCGACATGCAAGCCCGGGGCAAGCCAGAAAAGATCGCTGATCTGCCCGGCGGGGGCTTGTTGCGTGGCGGCGGACATTGGACACGCGACGTCGTCTTCTCCAAAGATGGCAAGAAGATGTATGTCTCGGTCGGCTCGCACTCTAATAACGACGACACTGACAACAATGCCATTGAAAAGAATCGCGCCGACGTTCTTGAATACAATCCCGACGGCAGCGGCTTCCGCGTTTACGCTTCGGGCATTCGCAATGCGGTGGGTATTGCCGTGAATCCTGAAACCGGCGAGCTTTGGGGATCGGTGAACGAACGCGACGGCCTCGGCGACAACCTTGTCCCCGACTACATCACCCACATTCAAGATGGCGGCTTCTATGGCTGGCCGTGGCTTTACATGGGTGGACACTACGACCCCAAGCACGTGGGAAAGCATCCTGAGTTGAAAAACAAGGTCATCACTCCGGATGTCATACTGCAACCGCACTTCGCTTCGCTGGAAATGACCTTTTACACCGGGCAGCAGTTCCCCGCGGAATATCGCGGCGACGCCTTCGCCTCCGAACACGGCTCATGGAACCGCAGCAAACGCACCGGATATGAAGTTATCCGTGTTCCCCTGAAAGGGGGACACGCCGATGGCGAGTATCAGGATTTCCTCACCGGCTTCACCACACCCGATGGCGGAGTCTGGGGACGTCCGGTAGGAGTTACCGTCGCGAGCGATGGCTCGTTGCTGGTAAGCGATGATGGCTCGAACTCCATCTGGCGCGTCAGTTATGAAGGCAAGGAGGCGACTCCATCGACTGCGAAGCCCGCGCGAGTCTCTGATAAGAAGAAGTGATCTGACACCTCCAACTCTGGGACAACCCACTCGGCTCAATCGCGCTTCTTTCTAGGAGCGGTTCGCTGGACGTTTCTGAGGCCGCTATTAATTTTCTGGAGTCCCAGATGAAACGGGCGCTTGGCCGAATCGTTGCCGTCGTAGTTATTCAGAGCATTTTGTGCGCGGACGCGCTTGCGATCCGCTCCAACCCGCCGCTGCAGACAGCACCAGCGGCAAAGATCAGCACGCTGATTTCGAAACTGGGCTCGGGCAATGACGCCCTCATCGCCGTTCTGCTGGCAAATCGGACGGCCGTGAAAGGGTACGTCGCCGAAATCGCGCCCGAATCATTCCTGATCATCGACCCCACAACCGGCGATAGCAACCGTGTGGCCTACACCCAGATCAACCGGTTGCAAGGCGTGAATCTCGACACTGGTGTGCAAGTCAGTCATGGTCTCGGCATTCGTTCGAAATTAGTGAAGGTCCTCACCGTAATGGTGCCGGGCAGACACGTCCAAGGCAATCACTTGTTCGGCGTCAGTACATTATTGATAGGAATAATCCTGGGAATCATCTTGGCGATAGTGCTGGCGAAGACGCTGTAGCGTCTTTTTCTTGCCTAGCAGCAATGAACTTTTTGGATAGCAGCTCTGAGTTTTTTACTTCGTTCCCATCGAAGTAGCAGCGGAAATCACGAATGGCGCGGATTTCCACGCCCTCACAATCGGCATTCAAATTGCTCTCATATTTGCTCCCCCCGAATATCTTTTCCGCGGAGAAAAATGCCAGATTCAATGATTGCGCCAGAGCAAATAGAAAAAATTCGTCTCGCACTCCACAAGACTCGATTCGCAATACGCACGTGGATCACAGCCTCGAAAGATGGGACAACCAGAATCCTCAAGCCCGCGCTGCGCGTCGCCGGAAATGCAAATACCACAATCGCCGAACTCTGGCGATCACTCACTCTGGCGCGGCGTTTTTATCCCACGTTAAAGTTTTCATCCGCTGAGATCAGGCCTGCTGGCGCAATTGCGGCCGAAGATGCATTCGATCCCATCATCGTTCGCTCACTGCCGCGCCGATTGCACGCGCTCATCCGCTTCCGCGTTGCCATCCGCATAGGATCCATCTCGCGGGCCAACCAAGCCGCACTGTTGTGCCAAAACGAAGGCTGGACTGCGAGTCAACTCGGCGCCGCTTCTGCCGGTTACGATTGGACCGCCTTCACTGAAGTCGAGCGGCTCGTGCTCCGTTACACTGACGACCTCACCAGAACGCCAATGGACGTGGACATGGGCACGCTGCGTGCGCTCAAAAACAATCTAAGCGCCGATCAAATGGTCGAACTTGCGGCATCCATTTCGCAGGAAAATTTCAGGGCACGCTTCCAGACGGGCGTCGAAGCAAGTCGGGCGGTTTCGGAACCAGCCGCGTAGGGAATAAGTTACCAACATCTACCTTGTCACTCCTCGCGCCTTCACTTTCACGTTACAACAACAGAATGCCCAAATCCGCATCTTCCCTTAAGCACACCCACCTTGTTTCCAGAGCAGTTGATTGGCTCCGGCACGAGTACCGCTGCGGCATCATTTTGTCCGAACAATATTGCGCGACTGGGGAAATTCCGGATGCCATCGGGTGGAAGGGCTTGAACCGCTCCGTGGTCATTGAGTGCAAAGTCTCGCGCAGCGATTTTTTGGCAGATGCAACCAAGCCGTTCCGATTGAAACCTGAGGAAGGTCTTGGCTGCGAACGCTTTTATTTAGCTCCTGGCGGTGTGATCGGGTTAGAAGAACTGCCTCCAAGTTGGGGGCTGCTGGAATACGCAAAGAAAAATATCTTGGTTTCGCGGAAGGCAGCCAGGAAAGACCTACGAAGCGCAATCGGACTGATGAAGGAGATGAATCTGCTGCTGGCAAGTCTTCACCGGGTCGAAGTCCGTATTGAGCCGCAGACCATTACTGAATTTCTCAAGTGGAAGAATCGTCTCGCCGACTATAACGGAGGGGTGCTGCCGGTGGGATTGGCCCACAAGGAAGACAATCCTCATCTGCTTGCGAGCGATTTCATCGGGTAGCCCAACGTCCGCAAGACAGTCTGCAGTACTCCGCATCAATTGACGGTTACCAAGACCTGAACAGAATGTGTCGTGGATCCGCTGGTGGCTTGTACCGTGACAACCCCCGTGAGCGCGCCAGTGGTGGCGGCAGTCGTAGTCTGCGAAGATGATGCGCTGGAGCTTCCGCACCCCGCAGCGAGGAGCGCAACCATTGAGATCAGGAGAAGTGCCAGCATAGCCGCATAAGGACGCCGAACGCGTTTGGATCCAGCGATAAATATGATTGCGACGAGTCCGAAAGTCCCGGACGCCCAAAATACTGAGTGTTGCTTGGGAAGTACGGGTGTCGTTTGCGCTGCGCTTAAAGACGATGCCGTGACTGCCAATACTGGGTTACCGGAGCCGGTGATGCTGCTTGGAGTGACGGCACAGGTGGTGTTGGTCAATGCGGATGATATTGTGCAAGTTACCGCAACGTTCCCCGAGAATCCGTTCAGAGCGGATATCGTCAAGCTATCCGTGGCGGAGCTCCCGCGAACAATATTGACCGTTGCATTCGCTGCTGAGAACTGAAAATCCGGCGATGTTACGGGAGGCTGTCCAGATGCTATCTCGGACACAAAGTTGAACGCATCTAGTGAGCCCAATCCTGTAGCAAGATCAAAGCCGGCACCTGCCGAAAATCCCATACTGCCGCCGCTGGCACAGTCAGTGGTTCCGGCTGTGCATGGAACCTTGTTGTCACCGATCACAATGTCATGAATTGCATTCGTGGACGAACCTGCTAGCGAGTACAGGGCGGGATTGATGTTGCCCTGTGTCGAGTTGGTCTTCTGGTTAAGTAATGCAACGAGTCCAGCAAATACGGGCGCCCCAACAGAAGTGCCTCCAAAGACTGTCAGCGTATTGTCTGACGCTCTATATCCGTTCACGCAACTTCCCTGGGAGCAGACCAGGTATCCATCATGGTCGGGGGACGCCGCGAAAGTGACGTCAGGAACATCTCGTTTGCCGTCTGAAGGGACACCCAACCCGACTTGCCAGGCTGGCTTGGAGAATATTTTGCTTACTCCTCCGCCACTCGCTGAGAGCGATCCGCCATTGGCGATCTCCGTCGCAGTATCATTCCAAGTGGTCTCCGGGATATATGAAACAGCAGAACCGTTGTTGCTGTTATTGGTGGAGTTCCAAAAAGTTCCCGACCCTTCGCTGAAGGTGCTGCCACCGATGGCTGTGACGTAAGGCGAACTGCCGGGAAAATCCACTGCTAATCCATGAGTCGCGCTCACCAAGGGCTGAGACGCGCTTTGCGAGAAGTCACAATCGGCTGCGCCGCTATCTCCAGTTGGACCCACAACGGTTTGACCTTGTGCATTCGCCTGCAGCAGCAACGCACTCAGACTGGACATCTCGGAGTTGCTGAAGTTCTGTTCGCAATCTCCGAAACTGATGGTTATTACCGGCGCCAGATTCTGTTGGATGGTGTATTGAAGAGAATCTAGCGCTCCGTTTTTTGAATTCACATAGATCAATGTCGCATTGCGTGCAACTGCGCCTGTCCATTCAAGGTCGAGATGAGCCTCATCGATGTCCCCGCTAACAACGCCGGGATCGGTCGATCCCGGCACGAGAACAACCTGGGGATCATTTTGACTGAGTCCTGACACTGATCGAAAGGTGCGGATATCGCTCAACGAGATGTCCGACTGACCCATCACTCCGATCCTCTGCCCTGTGCTGTCAATGCCGCTGCTATAGAGCGCCTTCAGATCGTAGATGGTTGCGAAATCATCGGGTGCAAGAAAGTGATTGCCTGAGATGCTTGACGTGAATGCGGTTTTCACTTTTTTTGCATTCGGGCGCGGATGCGGCCGAAAATCGTTAAGCCCTCTAACTCCGAGCACGATCCCGGCAAGCGCCTTCGGTACGGCGACCTCAGAAGCATTGGAAAAATGGGTTTCGCCATTACCTATATATGCGTGGATCTCGGTGTGAAATGCCGCCTTTATCTGAGTTGCGGACCCGCTCAACACCACCATTGAATGATCGGAGGAATCCTCATTCAGTATCAGCCCATGCGATTGCAGCCATACTTTGATTTTTGCTAGGTCAGAATCACTGATGCCGAACTTCGCTTGATATGCAGCAGGAGTCAGCCACTTGTGGTAATTGGCTGATGCAGGATCATTCTGCTGTTCAACCAACGTCTCCAGAGCCTGTTGTTGCTGGTCAGACATCTTAAATACCAGCGTCACCCGCTCCAGAATCTTGTCCCCTGAGACCGGACCGAGGTCCGACTGGACTTTCGCCGCTGGATGCGACGATCCCGCAATACTAGACACATTTCCTTCGTCGATGCCTGCCGTTATTCGGCTCTGCACCGCATTGGTTTTCTTACTGAGGGTTTGGGCATTGAGGTCGGCTACAGTCGCAGAGACAGAAATCAAAACTATTGCGGCAAAACGAAACAGGAGTTTCACAGGCTTATTCCTTTTGCGAAATTGTTATGACCTAAACCCGCAACTCTGCTATTCGTTGTAAGGATTTTTTAAGTTTTAGTTAAAGGCTTTGACGGTAATATTTTCTTTTTGCACTGAAATAGATAAGCGCTGAGAGCCGCAGCCTCTGTCGCGGGTTCGCCGCGCCCGGAAGAACGGCGACGGCGCAGATTCATTACGCAAGAAGCCCCACATACAATTATGCGGGGCTTCTTAAGTGCGGATTCGGCGCTCTAGTTGCTGGCCAAACGCGGGCCATGGTGAGTGCCTGACGACGGAATCACTGTTATCGCACTCGCGGTGCGGAAGACCACCAGAGATTCTGGTCGCAACTCAACCGGTTTTCCTTTAGTGATGGTGTTCGCGCCTGCACCTAGGCCGCCGCCGGATGCCGCGCCAATCGCTGCACCTCTGCCACCACCGATCAGGCCACCGAGAACCGCACCGATCGCCGCACCGCCACCGACTTTTTCTGCCGTATTGGCGCCGCGACCGTCAGCCTTGCGCGTCCACTGGTCTGTGGACAGCGTGTAGTTTTTCTCACCGTAAGTAAGTTTGGTCAGCTGTAATGAGAGCAACGCCTGTCCAGCATAGTGCGTTGCGGAATGCACTTCGACGATGCGTCCCTCGACATCCGCGCCTGCAGGGATCACCACCTGGTCATCAACGGTGACGTCGCTGTTCAGAGTTCCATGGAATATCTGGTCGGGACGGCTGGTCTCAGAACTTAGATTGTCCAATGTTCTGATATGCAGTTCAGTTCCCGCTGGCACAGACACCTTCACCACTTCAGGTATGCTCGGCGGGGGCGGGGGCGATGCCTTGGCGGTATCGAATGCAGGAGTTGGATTCACCGGTGGAGCAATAGGTTCCGGCGCTGGGGCGACGCGAGAATACTGCTTCGGTGCCGGACGGCTCACATGTCGCGGACTCGGCTTGGATTTCACTTCTGCTTCGGCGGAATTTGACGATGCTACTTCCAGCCAGCTTACAACCTGCTTCACGCCCTCAGCGCCCTGAGCATCTTTCAGAGCTGCCATCACGTCATCTTTGCTGCTGACCGTGCCGCCAAGAGTGATCACACCATTTTCAGCGTTGATGCTGATCTGCCGTCCGCGAAGGTTTGGATCCGAACTGATCCTCGTCTGAATGTCGCCGGCTATCTGTGCGTCGCTGCGCACATCATTGTTGGAGGTATTGTTTTTTGCGCTCTGCGGAGCGGAAGAGCAGCCTAGTGTAAGTATCGCCACAAGGCCTAAGAATGAAAATGTCTGCTTAAGATTGAACATGATGGTCACCTTCCATGGCTGGCCATTTCTCTAAGGAATGGTCGCCCGGTTGTTACTCTGCCTAAACCCTTTATTTTCCGATTTGTTGTGCGAAGCCTAGCCTGATGAACTTTGTCGGGGAATGAGATGTTGCCTCTAGAACATTAGTTTCAGCGACTTTTCCGCAGCAAAAAGCGGACAGTCAGTGGCGCTACTGACTGTCCGCTGGTGGCCTCATTAAACTCCGGGGATTTCCTCCTCCCGGGCTGAGGCGGCAAAGCCCAAGCCGTAGGCGGGCTGGATCGGAACGGCATTGAGCTTCGAAGCCGTCTCGCTTGGTTCTGCCGACTAGTGCCTGCTGAGTAAATCTTTACTTCGATTGGGTTCTTCTGTTAACGCAAAGATCTCGCGCAATGCAGGCATGAATTCTTCGCGAAAATTCGGCTTGTAGATGAAGGCCACTGCACCAGAAGCTAGACACTCCTCCCGAAGTTGCGGGGCCTCATCTCCCGACATCAAGATGATCGCCGTGCCAAATTGCTGCCACAAAAACGACGCCGCAATCAATCCGTCCAACAGTGGCATTTGTACATCCATTACGAGCAAGTCCGGCTGCAAGTGAGCCACAGCCTGGATGGCATCCGCGCCATTGCTGGCACGTCCCACAACATCTACGGCTTCGTCCAATTCCATGAGTGCACAAATGACTTGTATGAAGTTCGGCGAATCATCAACTACTACGGCGCGGAGCTTGTGTGATTCAAGATGAGGCAGTTCATCACGGTATGATTTCGTTCCCATCACAATCTCAACAGCACTTGCCATGTTTTCCTCCCTATGTCCGATACGTTTCGTCCCATATGCATCTGAACACGGTTTCGCGGAGGTTGACGTAAAGTCTGAGGAAAGTGAATGTAAGAGTTTTGTTAAGCGATTTCGAAGCGGGATATTGTTGCAGCCATTGGAATTTCGCTACGGCGCGAACTTATATCCCATGCCGGGCACCGTTAAGATGAGCAGAGGCTGTCTTGGATCGGATTCCAGCTTTTGTCGCAGACTGGCAATGTGGACATCCACAGTCCTTGTAAATGTCTCCGTGCTGTAGCCCCAGACTTCTTTCAGAAGGACGCTGCGGGAGAGCGTTGTACCGCGATGCTCGAGAAAATATTGCAGCAGGCGAAATTCCCTCGCCGAGAGCGGAACCGGTTTGCCATCACGAGAGACCGCCGTCCCCCGGATATCGACCCGAAGTCCACCGAAGCTATGCACAGCACTCTCGGTAGCGACTGCACCCCTTGGGCGGCGCAGCAGCGCTTCCACTCGTGCCACTAACTCCATCATCTCGAACGGTTTGGTCAGATAGTCGTCGGCGCCGATCTTAAGTCCCAGCACTTTGTCTACTGTTTGTCCGCGCGCGGTTAACATGATGATCGGCACCACACACCCGCTTTTGCGGACATCGCGGCAAACGTCAAAGCCGCTCTTCTTCGGCAGCATCACATCTAGCACGATAAGGTCGAATGGCTCGCCTACGGCCCTCTTCACGCCTTCGACGCCATCGGCTGCGCATTCGACTTTATAGCCTTCACTCTCCAGGCGATCACTCAGCGTCATCCGCAGCGCTTCTTCATCTTCAACCAACAAGATCCGTTCATTCATCAGGCTTGCCCCTTGGGTGAATGATTTGACCCAGAATTTCCCGCGCCGCCGTTTCCATTGAACACCGTAAGATGCAGAGTGAAACTAGCGCCTTTACCGGGTTCGCTGCTCACAGTCAATCTTCCGTTCATTGCTTCCATAGTCCGCTCGACCAATGCCAATCCCAGCCCCGTTCCGTGAATCTGCGCCGCCTTGGCGGTAGTGCCGCGATAGAACGGCTCAAAAATGTGAGGCAGATCGGATGAATCGATTCCCATCCCGCGGTCTTCAACGGTGAGCATGACTTCGTGCGGCTCTTGTTTGCCGTTGCGTGCGCTCGCTCGGATCGCCATCCATTGACTTTGGGCGCCATACTTCACGGCGTTGGTGATCAGGTTTTGCAGGCATTGTGTAAGCGCGCTGAAATCAGCCGCCACTTCTGGCAAGTTTGGATCTATATCGCGCTCGACGGAGAAATTGGCCGCGTTCAACACCGAAGATGTGTTCGACAAAGCAGCCTGAACCACCTCATTCACTTGCACCGGATTAAGCACATAATCTTGTTGCGACTGCTTCGAAGCCGAATACAGCAACACCTGCTCCACCAATTGCGCCAGTTGTTTTGATTGATCTCGGATCACGGCGCCATATTTGACCATCTGCTGCTTGTTTCCCACCAGGCCATCAGCGATGTTCTCTGCCGCGGATGAGATTACTGCGAGCGGCGTACGCAACTCATGCGAGATGCCGGTCACGAAATCGATCTGGAGCTGCGCCAATCGCCGTGCGCGATAACTGCTCATCACGGTCAATGCCATCGTGACCGCCAGGACAGTAAGAATGCCGAAGCTGATAGCGAGATTTCGCCAGCGCAGCGCTGCGATAGCTGCCTCAAGGGAGCCTTTGCGGCGTTTCACAACGATGTGCCAGTCAGTCTGATCCAGAGAGTAATGCAGGGCGATCAATCGCACCGGTTCCGGGATATCAATGTCACGAGCGCCGTTCGATGAAGAGCCTCGTCCCTCGTTCTGCAATTGCCTTGTCGTAGGACGGAAGACATTTACTCCAGTTCGTCCAGGATCGCCCGGAGGAGGCGACCTCCAGAGATTGAGCGCAGCGTCCACATCGAGGGCCTTTTCTGCACTAAAGTCAGGAGTCGTCGCATATATGATCTTTGGCTGCTCCCGGGTGCCGGCAACCACTGCAATCTCGTCCGTCAATCCCGCAGATGAAGAAAAATATTTTGTCGTCAACTCAGGCAGGAGGTGCTGTTCTAACACTTTGCTATTTAGCGTGACGATCACCCAGGACCCGCTTGGAGAAAAATCCCTGGCATTCACATTCTTGCTGACCGGACCGATCAGTGCGGGAATATCTTGATCTATGGCCCACGGCATCATTGCCGGACTCGCGCCACTGCGTTGAGCCGCAAACGCCTGGAGCCCTCCGAGAACGCCACTGCGCGTGAAATTGGCGGACATCTCTTCCAGGCGCTGAAGCAGCGTTTCAAATTCCTTAGGTGGAAGAACGCTTTCGAACCGGCCCTTTTCTGCATTCATCTTCAGCAGTTCACCGCTCTTCTGCTGAGCGACTGGCGGCTGCCAGATATAAATTGCGTCAACTAACTCCGGATGTGAGGCTGTTTGGCGCCAATGCAGGTACTGCTGGACATATCCGTTCAGATCCAACTGCTTTCCCTGAATTGGGGCAGGCTGCATTTCCATGCCTACCCTGCCCAACTCACGCGTCAGGTCTTGCCGGAATCCCACCATCGAGTTTTGCAGGGCGGCCTGCATCTGAGCGGTGGTCGCCTGGCTCACCTGGTCACTCCAGCGGTACTGCAATCTCGCGAGCACGATCAATATGCAGGCGAGGGCAAGGACGGTGCCCCACGAGACTAGTCGTTCTTTGGAAAGTGGTTTCATTCAAGACTGCCACTTTGAAACGATCGCTAAGAAGCGATTCTGGCAGCGAATATGCAACGAACTGGCAGATTGGATGCTCAATCGAGCTGCATTTGTTCAACTATATCGGACGGTATGGAATCACTATGTAAATTCCGGGTTAACTCTCACATCCCGCTACTCTGCAAGGCAGAACGCGATGATCGTATTCCCACGCACTCCGCTGCTGCTTTCAACTTCCTCGACCAGAGAACTTTCCAAATCGTCGGGATCCGGTTTCAATTCGCAGCCCGCGATCTGCTCGTCTGTGGCTCCGTGGTAACACAACTCACAAACCCCAAGTCCGCCTTCCGATTCAGACCGCACAGGCGGGCCGAAGACGCGGCAAGTCATCGGACGATACGCATAGAGTTCGCATTCTCCTGTTGTCGGGGAAAGAGCCGGACACGGTTCGTCATTGGCATATTCCATAAAACTTTCCTGGGCGTCTTCATCTTCGTCGAGGATGCCGGTTCGTCGATTTCCAGGAAAATCGCTGCCGATCCTCTTTAGCGACCGTCGCGCACGCTCGCAAATGGCAGAGGCACGACTGGCATCGGCTGCATCCAGCTTCGCCATCCCGTGCCGCAATCTGACTACGTCAAGCTGGTTGATCGGAAAAACTCCGATACAGCATTGCGTACACCCCTTGCGGCACACTAGCCATTCGCCACTCTTCCGGGCGGATTCAGCTAGTGCTTTGTCCACGATTTGCACCAGCTTGTTGTCTTTCTTCGGTAAAACACTTTGCGACACTAGAAAATGATAGCGTAAATCCAACGTTGGACGATCAGACGCGCTGATTCGTTTCCTCCGAAAGGTGCGTCTTTCTACATTCCTGAATCGTATTTACCTCTGCGCTCAAGCGCTCAGCTGCAAACAAGTCTGTGTTCCTAACAACTTACAAAGAATTAACAACCGTCGGGTCAGCAACAGGGTTAAGTTCTTCTATATATCTGAGGCGTTCAGTGAATCTAAAGAAAACACTCTTTCGCGGCTTAAGTGCGGCATTCGGAATCGCAATCGCATTGCTCGCACCGGCGACCCACGCCATGGCTCTTCAGTCAACGTCGGCTACGGCGCAAGCGGCAGTCGCGAAGCCCGTTGGGACCATCAAGGCAATCTCAGGCGCAACCATCACGCTCACTCCGGATTCCGGGCCAGAGGTCACAGTCGCCGTCCAGGACGGTGCCCGCCTGCTACAGGTCGCGCCCGGCGAAAAGGACCTGAAGAATGCAAACACCATCAAGCTGACGGATTTGCAAGTCGGTGACCGTATTCTGGTCCGCGGCAAGATGTCAGACGACGGCAAGCAAGTGCTTGCATCGTCTGTGATTGCCGTGAAGAAAAGTGACATCGCCGAGCGACAAAAGAATGAATTGCTCGATTGGCAAAAGCGCGGCACGGGTGGATTGGTGAAGTCGGCCGATCCTGCAACAGGAACGATCGTAGTCACTACCAATGCCGCAGGAGCCAGCAAGAGCCTGACAGTCCATGCTTCGAAGGACACCACCATCCGCCGATACTCGCCGGATTCCATAAAGTTTGACGATGCCACATCGGGAACGCTCGACCAGATCAAAGCCGGCGATCAACTGCGCGCGCGCGGCGACCGCAATGCCGATGGCACCGAATTCACCGCCCAGGAGATCGTCTCCGGGTCTTTCCGCAATATCGCAGGATTGGTTCAATCCGTCGATACAACCAAGAACACCATCACTGTCATGGATCTGGCTACCAAGAAACCTGTCGCAGTTCGCATTACCAATGATTCTCAAATGCATAAGTTGCCTGCGCAGATGGCGCAAATGCTCGCCATGCGGCTGAAGGGCCTAGCGCCAGACGCTTCAGCGGCGGGCCGTCCGGCAGGCGCTCCGTCGTTAGGTGAAGCGCGGCCCACTGGCAATGGAGGAGGACAACGGCCTGCCGCAGGTGCAGGCGGCCCAGGTGGATTCGGCGGTGGACAACGGCCCAGCGGTGCTGGCGATATGAACCAGATCTTGAATCGCATGCCGCCAATGGCTTTCTCGGATTTCCAAAAAGGTGACGCAGTGATGATTGTCACCACGGAAGGCTCGGCGAATTCTGATGTCACCGCCGTCAATCTTCTGAGCGGGGTCGAGGCAATCCTCACTGCGTCCCCCAACGGCAGTGGAGCTGCATCGCTGCTGACGCCATGGAGTTTGGGAGCTTCCCCCGGAGATGCCAGTCCGGCCCCGTAGCGGTTGTTTTTCAGTTGAAAAAAAAATTTTAGGAGCTTTGATGAAATCCAGGATCTTTGCAGTCTTTTGTGCGGCACTTTTTTTGTCCGCATTTTCCGTCAGTTCGTGGGCGCAGGCCGCTCCGGGCACTCTAAAAGGACAGGTTTCCGACCCCGCCGGCGCGGTGGTCACTCAAGCCACCGTCACCGCCACCTCATCCACTGGACAGACCGCTTCGGCTGTAACCAATCGACAAGGCATGTATGAAATCAAGGGGCTGGCTCCGGGGAAATATTCTGTCCGCGCCACAGCCTCTGGATTTTCCGATTTTCAAGAGATTGATTTCGCCATCGCCTCCGGCCAGGTGCAACAGTTCGACATCCGGCTGGAAATCCCCATGCAAAAACAGCAGGTCAATGTCGAAGAGCAGAGTTCCAGCGTTGACGTCGCACCCGCGTCTAACGTGGGCGCCATTGTCCTGAAGGGAAAAGATCTGGACGCGCTCTCTGATGATCCCGATGAGTTGCAATCAGACCTTCAGACCCTCGCGGGCCCATCGGCAGGGCCTAACGGAGGCCAGATCTACATCGACGGATTCACCGGCGGACAACTTCCGCCGAAATCTTCCATCCGCGAGATTCGCATCAACACCAATCCTTTCTCGTCGCAATTCGACAGGATCGGGTTCGGGCGAATCGAAGTGTTCACCAAACCGGGCACAGACAAATTCCACGGCCAGTTCTCATTCAATGACAATGATTCAGCCTTGAATGGGAAGAACCCGTTTGGCGGAGCGAACCAGCTTGACTACCGCTCGCAGCAGTACAGCGGAAACGTCGGCGGGCCGATCAACAAGAAGGCATCATTTTTCTTCAACGTGGAACGACGCAATATCAATGACACGTCCATCGTGAACGCCGTTGTGCTCGACCCCAGTTTCAATCAAGTCCCCTTGAGTGAGAGCGTTCTCGATCCCAGAGTCCGCACCAACATCACCCCTCGTTTCGACATTCAGCTGGGCGCAAATAATACCTTGACCACTCGATATCAGTTTGAAACTGATCGTGAGAACAACAAAGACGTCGGGGGAACACAATTAAAGTTGCCCACACAAGGACTTGACGTAGATAACACCGAGCAGAGCTTTCAGATAAGCGACAGCCAGGTCATCAACGCCACTACCATCAATGAGACGCGGTTCCAATACAACCGCAATCGCAACAGCCAAACTGCTCAAAATCTTTCGCCGGCAATTTCTGTCTTGAATACATTTGTCGGAGGTGGAAACTCCGCAGGAACGAACATTGACCACAATAACCGTTATGAAGTCCAGAACTACACTTCGATGTCGCGGGGCAAGCACTTCATCAAGTTCGGCGGCCGCCTGCGCGCTTCTCATGAAGTAAACTCCACTACCGCCGGCTTCAACGGCACATTCACATTTAGCGGTAGCCAAAATACCGCACTGACCGCTTACCAGATAACTCAACAAGGATTGCAGAATGGACTGACGCCAGCCCAGATCAGGGCGGCAGGCGGAGGCGCCAGCCAGTTTATCCTCACCACGGGTCAGCCGCTTGCAGACGTGAATTTTGCCGATGCCGGGCTCTACGCCGAAGACGACTGGAAACTGCGGCCCAATTTCACCCTCAGCTACGGTTTGCGCTTCGAAACGCAGACCGCTATTAACGATCATGCCAGCTTTGCGCCGCGCATCGGTATCGCCTGGGGACTCGGCTCCGCCAAGAGCCAGCCGAAAACGGTGTTGCGCGCCGGATTCGGGATCTTCTACGACCGTTTCTCGCAAAATCTTGTGCTTCAGGCGCAGCGGCAGAATGGCATCACCCAGCAGCAGTTTGTCGTGAATTTTCCTGACTTCTATCCGAACATTCCCAGCCCTGCCACTCTGGCAGCTGCCCAGACATTTCCAACCGTTTATCAGATCAGTCCGAACCTCAAGGCGCCTTACATGATGCAGACTGCGCTGACCCTGGAACGGCAGGTATCTAAAGCCTCAAATGTTTCGGTCACATTTCTTAATTCCAGGGGAATTCATCAACTCATCACCGACAATATCAACGCTCCTCTCCCCGGCAGCGGCCTTCGTCCAAATGGCACGGCGACAAACATTTACGAGTATGAGTCAGAGGGTGTTTTCAACCAGCGGCAACTGATCATGAATGGCAACGTCCGAATTGGACAGAAGCTGGCCCTTTTCAGCTATTACAGCCTCAGCTTTGCGAACGGAGATTCCTCCGGTGCGGGCATCTTTCCGTCCGATCAGTACAACCTGAGTGCGGACTACGGCCGCACTGCCTTCGATATCCGCCACCGTGTCGCCGTCGGCGGATCATGGACTCTGCCCTACGGAGTGCGCCTGAACCCGTTGGTTAGTGTCACCTCCGGCGTCCCCTTCAACATCACGCTGGGACACGACCTGAACGGAGACTCCATCTTTAACGATCGCCCGACATTTGCTACCGTTGCTGGCCCCGGTGTCAAAACAACGCAATGGGGTACCTTCGACACCACTCCAATCCCGGGGCAGACAGTCATCCCCATCAATTACGGCCAGGGCAACCCGCAATTCAACTTTAACTTGCGTGTGAGCAGAACGATCGGCTTCGGTCCCAAAGTGGAGAGTGCAGCCGGCGCAAATAGCAACCGCGGTGCAGGCGGCGGAGGTGGGGGTGATCGCGGTGGCGAACGCGGCGGAGGCCCCGGCGGGGGTGGGGGCTTTGGTGGCGCTCGCGGACCTGGCGGTGCAGGCGGCGGCTTCGCCGCAAACAACGTCAACCGACGCTACAGTTTGACCATCAGTGCCAACGTTCGCAATCTTTTCAATTATGTGAACCTCAGCACTCCCGTCGGTAATCTGACCTCGAGTTTGTTTGGGCAATCCAACACATTGGCTGGCGGCCAAGGAGCATCAGCTTCGGCCAATCGCCGGATTGAATTGCAGATGCAGTTCTCCTTCTAAGTACTCTGACTAGGTACACCGAGCCAGAGCGCGATGCCCCAAGCATCGCGCTTTTTATTTGTTACAATTGAATTACAGCTCTGGCACTTTTTGACAGTAAGGGAGCTGTATGCAACTTTCATTTCAACGCTTTAGAGGAACATAACTTGGCAGGTAGATCAGGCTCGACCTTTGGCAAACGCCAAAAAGAACAGAAGCGACAAGAGAAGCGGCTGGAAAAGGCCGCTAAAAGGGACCAGCGCAAGCAGGACAAGGCGAACGGCATTGTCACGCCGGAAGACGAACTTGAACCCTTGATGCCGCCCGATGAATCCGACGACGACGGCCCCGGTCTCGGCTCAATTTAACCCTTTAGCGCTCCGGCCTCAGCCGGAATCGCGCATAAAAATAGTTACCATCGTCATATTGCATTATCGAGATTCTCAAGGTACTCTCATCAGGAACTTAGATAGACCGTTGGCCGCTGATTCGGGGGGATTGGCGGCCTTCGTGTTTTCTACCCACCTTCTTCCTGCGACCACTACTCACCATCCGCCCCAGACCCCGCAGCAAAAATGCTACATTCAATCAGTAGCCGCTTCTAGCGACCCTATTCATGTCCGCTCCTGATTCCATTTTCGTTAAGGCCTGCAAAAAGCAGCCTGTCCCCTTCACGCCGATCTGGCTGATGCGGCAGGCAGGCCGATACATGCCGGAATACCGCGCCGTCCGCAAGCATTATTCTCTAGTCGAGATTTGTAAGAACTCTGATGTCGCCGCCGACGTCACCATCACCGCCGCAGAAAAATTAAACGTGGACGCGGCCATCATCTTTGCCGATTTGCTGCTGCCTCTTGAAGTCATGGGAGCGCCATTTCATTTCGAAGCCGGGGAAGGTCCAGTGGTGGAGAAACCGATTCGCGAAGCTGCGGACGTCTCCGCTTTGCGCATCGATCGCGCCGCCGACCTGGGCTATGTAGCGGAGTCGGTGCGCAAAGTTGCAAAACACTTCGGTCCGCGCCTTCCTGTGATCGGATTTTGCGGTGCACCGTTCACTCTCGCCAGCTACATGATCGAGGGCGGCTCATCGCGAAACTACGTCAACGCTAAGAAGATGATGTACAACCAGCCACAGCTTTGGGATGAACTGCTTTCAAAGCTGGTGTCAGTTCTCGCCGAATACGCGATCGAACAGATACATGCCGGTGCAGATGCCCTCCAGGTTTTCGATAGCTGGGTCGGCTGCCTCAGCGTCGAGGACTACCGTCAATACGTATTACCGCAGACTGCGAAGCTGATTGAACTGCTGAGAAGGACAGGCGTGCCCGTTATCTATTTCGGCACCGACACGGCGACGCTTCTGCCACACATGCAGCAGACCGGAGCCGATGTCATCGGCTTGGATTGGCGTATCCCTCTCGAAGAGGGCTGGCAATTGCTGCAGCATCGTTGTGCAGTGCAGGGAAATCTTGATCCCGTACTCCTCTTTGCGAATCAAAAAGAGTTAAGATTCCGCGCCGAGGAGATCCTGCGACAAGCAGCGGGCCGCCCCGGACACATCTTCAATCTTGGTCACGGCATTCTGCCGGAGACTCCCGTAGAGAATGTTCAGGCGCTGGTCGAATACGTCCATGAGATTTCTGCGAATCTGCTGACAACTCCGGGCGCATCAAAATCGGCAAAACAAAAATGAGTGCAACATCCACCACCGCCGTCCTCCTGCTTGCGCACGGAACTCCCGGCACTCCAGAAGATGTTCCCGCGTACATGCAAAGAGTGACTGCGGGTCGGCAACTTTCCAATGCTGTAATTCAGGAAGTACAGCACCGCTACGGACTTATCGGAAAATCGCCTCTTACTGACATCACCATCCAGCAAGCGGACGCGCTTTCAAAGCTGCTCGACATGCGTGTCTACGTGGGCATGCGCAATTGGCAGCCGTTCATCGCTGACACCGTCAAACAAATGGTTGCGGACGGCATCACCCACGCCGTTGCGATTTGTCTCGCACCGCAGAACTCCCGCACAAGCGTGGGGCTGTATAAGCGCTCCACGATGGACGCGGCAGAAGGACACCTTCAGGTCACATTCGTTGACTCCTGGCATGACCATCCGAAATTGATTTCCGCTTTTGCAGAACGGCTAAGCGACGCGATTTCGGCAGCACGCAAGGAAACGCACGGTTCCGTGCCAGTCATCTTTACCGCTCACAGCGTTCCCTGCCGAACCATCTGCGGAGAAGCGAGCGATCCCTACGCCATCCAGGCGAAGCACACCGCCGAACTGGTTGCGCAGCAATGCGGTTTGCACGATGACGAATGGCACTTCGCTTTTCAGAGTCAAGGTATGTCCGGAGGCCCGTGGATAGGGCCCACTGTTGAGGACACCATCACAGCCCTCAAGACGGCAGGACACACCGGCTTTCTCGTCC
>JAOAPL010000095.1 GCA_025462925.1 Acidobacteriaceae bacterium | reverse complement strand
TGACTTTCCTGATGCAAAGTTACGCAAGCGCAGTGAAGTCTTGCGCATCCGTGAATACGGCAAGCAGTGGACTGTCACCTATAAGGGAAAAGGAAAGGCTGGCCCCCACAAGACCCGCACTGAACTGGAAACGGAAGTTGCCGATGGGCAACAATTGGCCGCAATCTTTGAGGCGATCGGACTGAAACCGAGTTTCCGCTACGAAAAACTCCGCACCGAATGGACAGATGGCAAAGGAGCCGTGGTCGTGGACGAGACTCCCATCGGCAATATTGCGGAGATCGAAGGCAAAGCCGGTTGGATCGACCGAACGGCCAAGCAGTTGGGTATCTCCAAAGCCGAATACTCCACACAATCGTATATCGACCTGTTCCTCGAATGGAAGTCGATGCACAAAAGTAACGCCCGTGAAATGACTTGGGACGAAATCAAAACTTCAAAGCAGCAACATTGAAAGATCCCCAGGGTTCACATCCAGCAAAGGTCCCTAAAGTCACACGCGCAGGAAGGAAGACCGCAATGAGGAAACTCTGTTCGGTTGGATTAGCAGTACTTGGCGGCGTAATCGGCTTAAGCACGCTGGCATCCGGTCAAGCGACCACTCCATTGTCCCAGGACATTAAGAACGATCGCGCGGATGTCATCCTGGACCAGCAGGCAATCGACCAAATGAAGCAGCAGAAGCAAGCTGACGCCCAGAAGCTGAAGGCTGACAAAAAGGCTGGCGCCGATGCAAGCCAGATAGCTGCGGACAAGGCCGCGCTGAAGACCGCCCGTCAGAATCTTAAAGAGTCCAAGGCGGATGTTGCGAAGGACAAAAAGGGCGTCCACAAAGATCTTCGGACGCGACGTCGCCGCAGAGCTTGATCCCGAAAACAAAAGGCGGAGAGTGAGCTCTCCGCCTATCTTTTGCGCAATCTCTACCTACGCTTCAATACCGTGACACTTTTTATATTTCTTACCTGAACCGCACGGACAAGGCTCATTGGGCCGCACCTTCTCAGTTGTGCGCACTACTTGCTGCACCTGCGTGACCTCACCACCGCCCGCCATCCTCGCCTGCTCCAGTTCCCTGCGCTTGCGGCGCTGGAACTCCTGCTCCATATCGTCGATCGATGTGGCGCGCTGGCGTGCCCGATTCGGCGCTGAAGGCCCAGCTACTGGGGACGGCCCTGAGCCATTTCCCGACCCATCAATCTCGGATCCGCGATCACGAGGCGGAATGCTGCCCCCGTCTCCTTCGCCACCCACCACCTGCATCAAGTACAGATATCGGACGGTTTCTTCCTGGAAGCGCTGCATCATCTCTTCAAACATGTCGAACGACTCGCGCTTGTATTCCACCAGCGGGTCTTTCTGCGCGTAACCCCGAAGTCCGATGCCCTCCTTCAGGTGGTCCATATTCAGGAGGTGATCTTTCCACTGGCTGTCCAGGACGCTGAGCATGATCATCCGCTCGTGATAGCGCATCGCTTCTGCGCCGATCAGCGTTTCCTTGGCGTTGTAGCGTTCGCGCAGTTTGTCGAAGACCTTGTCGCCGATCTCCTGCCGAGTCATCTCCTCGATTTTCACGCCTTCGGCATTCAGGTCCACACCGAACTTGGTGAGCACTTGTGTTTGGAAGGCGCTCACGTCCCACTGCTCGGGATGTACGTTGGCGGGGATGTATCTGTCCAGCGATTCAGAAAGCATTCCGGCAACGTAATCTTCAAGGATGAGGTCTTTCTGATCGATGCCCTCGAGCAATTGGTCGCGCAGGCCATAGACCGCAAGGCGCTGCTTGTTCATCACGTCGTCATACTCGAGCAAGTGCTTGCGGGCTTCGAAGTCCTGCGACTCGATTGCCTTTTGCGCAGCCTCGATACGCCGGCTGATCATGCCGGATTCGATGGGCACACCTTCTTCCATTCCTAGCCGCTGAAGCAGGTTTGACACCCACTCCTTCGCGAAGATCCGCATCAGGTCGTCTTCAAGCGAGAGATAGAAACGCGAAGAACCGGGATCGCCCTGGCGACCCGCACGTCCGCGAAGTTGATTATCGATGCGTCGGGCAGAGTGGCGTTCAGTGCCCAGGATGTGCAATCCGCCGATTTCCACGACCTTGTTGTGTTCCGCGTCGGTGAGCTCTTTGTGCCGGTTGTATGCTTCTTCCCACTGTGCCGTGGAAATCTCAAACTCGTTGCCCTGGTAGTAGAAGCGAGTCATGGACGCGTCGCTAGCTTCCAGGTCGAGTTCACCGGCCGCGGCATGGACGGCGCGCGCAAGGCCCTTCTTCACGCATTCCTGCTTGGCGATAAAGTCAGGATTTCCGCCCAGCAGGATGTCGGTTCCACGGCCAGCCATGTTGGTGGCGATGGTGATCGCGCCCTGGCGGCCTGCCTGCGCCACGATCTCTGCTTCCTTCTCGTGGTACTTAGCGTTCAGTACAACGTGCTTTACGCCCTTCTTTTTCAGTAGCTCTGAGAGGCGCTCGGATTTTTCTACCGATGTAGTGCCAACCAGCACCGGCCGCTCCGCTGCGCTCATCGTCTGAATCTCGTCGGCAACGGCGAAATACTTCTCCTTCTCGGTTCGAAAGACGACATCGGCATTTTCAACCCGCAACAGTCTGCGGTTAGGCGGGATCACGATGACTTCTAGCCTATAAATCTTGTCGAACTCGGCAGCCTCGGTCTCGGCGGTTCCGGTCATGCCCGCGAGTTTGTTGTACATGCGGAAGTAGTTCTGGAAAGTCACGGTCGCGAGCGTCTGGTTCTCGCGCTCGATCTTCACACCCTCTTTTGCTTCGATCGCCTGGTGCAATCCATCCGACCACCGGCGTCCGGGCATCAGTCGTCCGGTGAACTCATCCACAATGATGATCTCGCCATCTTTAATGACGTACTCGACGTCTTTGCGATACAGCGCGTGGGCTTTGACCGCCGTCTCTACGTGATGCTTGAGATCCCAATTCTCCGGATCGGCGATGTTACTGATACCCAACAGCTGCTCGACTTTTTCCCAGCCGATATCAGTGATGACGGTATTGCGGTGCTTCTCATCCACGATGTAGTCGCCGGTGTAGCTCTTCTCTTCGCCGAAACCGATCTCTTCGCCACGCTCCAGCTTGGGGATGATTCGGTTGACGCGGAAATATTTGTCCGTGGATTCCTCGCTGGCGCCGCTGATGATGAGCGGGGTGCGAGCTTCATCGATCAGGATGGAATCGACTTCATCGACGATGGCGAAATGGTGTCCGCGCTGGACGCGCTCTGCCATGTCAAACTTCATGTTGTCGCGAAGGTAGTCGAATCCGTATTCGTTGTTGGTGCCGTAAGTGATGTCGGCGGCGTAGGCAGCACGACGTTCGTTGTCGTCCAGATCATGAACGATCACACC
>JAOAPL010000340.1 GCA_025462925.1 Acidobacteriaceae bacterium | reverse complement strand
CAACACGGCTGTACATTCCATGCATGCGAGAACATCGCTGCAATTCGGCGCGGAGAGCGTTAAACTGTTCCGTCAAAATGAACCCCCTAAGACGGATGCAGGATATTATTTGACTAATAATGTTGTCAAGAAGAAAAATAGTGGTCTAATTGCGACCGAGTTACCCCTGAAAATCAAGGGCTTACGAACGGTCGCATTGAGGCTCACTCAAGGGGCGATGGCGAAGGCTGTCGGCGTGAGCCAGGGCGCGGTTGCGCAGTGGGAGGGCGGCACAGCATTTCCAGAGCCCAAGTATTTGGTAAAGATGGCGGAGATGGCCACCGACCCCGCAGATAGCCAATGGTTCATGCGCGCTGCGGGGATTCCCGAAAAGGCTGGACCGGAAGAGCGCAGTTCAGATCTATTAGAGATACCGCTTTTCCGCGATGCAGCGGCCGCTGGGACGGCAAGGGTCATTGACGAATCCGAGATTGAGAGCTACATCTCAGTTCCTCGGCAGTTCATGCGTGGCGGCAAGATAGTTGCTTTAAAGGTCAAAGGGGATTCGATGTCGCCTCTGATCCTGGAGAACCATGTGGTGTTCGTTGATGTGAATGATCGCGATCCGCGGCGACTAGTTGAAAAGATGGTGGCCGCTCGAGATGATGGCGGGGTCACAATAAAATGGCTGCGCCAGGATGGGGCGCAATTTGTCCTGGTGCCTCAGCACACGGCAAAAAGGAATAGAGTGCGAGTGTTCAAGGCAGAGGATGACGTAGGAATCGTGGGCCGCGTAGTCAAATGGATCGGCGAACCGCCGAAGTAGTGGAGAAAAGTAGATGCGATCGATATCTGTGACTTTATTGTGCATATTGTGTTGCGTTGTCGCGGGTGGGCAGACAGCGACCGTGAAGAAAGTAAAGACAACGCCCGCTGTTGAGCCTGTGCGTGCCATTCTCGGCATAGAAGATGTTGAGGTACAGCAACGATTCGGAGAGCCTGTAACCTTCAAGCGCAAAGGGCCGCGCGATGCATCCTATGAACGGGCGCTCTCACTGTGGCCCGGCGATTACTACACCCGAAAAACTCTGGGTAACGAATATGAACTCACTTACCACTATGGCGTCGATGATTCGCAATCACGGCTGCATCCAAAGATGCGGTCCACCACTGTGGAATTTCGTATAGATCACCCTCGCGCAATATTTGAAATCTTGTCAGACATCGACGAAGCACGGGTACTGTGCGTCAAGGGATGTGTTGTGTACACGAAGGACAATCCGGAATTTACTAGCCAGCCCACTCTTTGCGTAACAACTCGAGGAGACAGTGGGGAGTCGGACGGTTTTTGCGTTGAATGGTCACGCATATTGCCGAGATCTGGAGAATTCGGATACTTGTCCGAGCCTGTGGAATCGATAAAGCTTAGAAGAGTGAATCTCGGAGTCAGGGCTTCCGATTTTGAGCGGAAGAAACATTTGGGCGAATGGAAACCTGAGGAGATTGCATCAATGAAATAGAAAGTCTAAACATTTCCGTGTCACTCCGGCGCTGCCTCCCGCAGCGCCTTTTTTCTGCGCGCGAAAAAACATAACATCTATAACAAACGTAACATCCGATTTGCGCGAACTCAGGCAGAGTGTTGGCCATGTTTAGAAATCTGCTTGGACTTGTTCTTCTAGTTGCATCGGCGCACGCCTCGCTCACGGTGAGCGGCAACGTCAAGACTCTGGCTGGCGCGAATCCGGCTTCGGGATATGAAGTGCATGCCGATCTTCAAGGCTGCGATACCAAGGACGCGCGGGTAGTCGGTTCCTATCTGGGAGTGGAGCGGAGTCTGCCGCCGATCGCGATCGATCTGACCACCGGAGCGTTCTCGACGACGCTTGCGGGAAACAATGAGGTCAACTGCGACGGGCAGGTGAACGTAACCAATTGGACGATCTCGATCTGGAAGAAGGGAGCGACGACGCCGACGTGGTCCGCGGACTTCATCCTGAACGCTCCGGGTCCGATCGATCTGAATAACTATCCGCGCATGGCAGTGGGTCCGCCGCCAATCGCCTTGACTGATTACGCGGTCCGCAACGCGTCGAATATTTTTGCGACGGGGACGCAGGACTTTAATGCAGCCGCAGTGACGCGGCCGTATCGTCGCCTGGCATTCGCAAACTTCCCTTCGACGTGCACGGCGGGCAAAGACTTTATCCAGCGATCGGATCCGGCTGTGGCCGGACAGATTCTTTATGTGTGCAATGCGACTGGCGATGGATGGGTACTGGTGGGCGACGGCAACACTGGAGGTGGCGGTGGTGACGTAACCCGCGCTGGAAATCAGACGTTCTCCGGACTAAATCACTTTATCAATGGCAATCCTCTGAGCGCGTACGCGCAGTCGTGGAGGCAGACATCGGCTGGAGTCAATGTTGAATGGGGTGCTCCAACCGACGGAGGTGGAATCACTGTAATAGCGGAGCGAACCACGACCGGCGTTGGGTATACGGCGGGAGTAGTTGGCATCAGTGTGGCCACTCACGGTTCTGGAACAACCGCTGCTCTCGACGGACTAGATGGCAATGTAGGCATCAATACCACTGGTGGCGGAGCGGTTGGTGCTGCCTTCGCAGTCGGCGCATGGCCATACATTGAATCAGGAAGCGTAACAGACCTTGCAGGAGTCGCCACTCAGGCTGGTACTTATAGCGGCGCTGTCGCAAACAATTATGGATTCTGGGTTCAAGCTCCGGTACTCGGGGCAACGGTAACAAATCGCTATGGCTTGAAGGTTGATGACCAGACTGGAGCAACCAATAATTTTGCGATCAGCACTGGACTTGGGAAGGTTCACTTCGGCGACACGGTAGATGTTGCAGCTCCAGTAGAAACTAGCGGGAATCCTGTAACGTTTATCGGCGACTCATTCACTGACTTGTGGAATCTGCCTGCTTCATTTCCTACATTGGCTACGCCGATCAATAAAGGAGTGAGTGGAGATGTCTGTCAGGATGTCTTCAATAGGATGGGGGTAGATGTTGCACAGGCGACCAGTAATACCGCCATCCTTCTCTGCGGTGTGAACGACATGTTGCTTGGGTATGTGCTGACAAACGCAACCAACACTGGCACGGAAGATTACATCGACAACATCGTACGCGGGTTGAGGGACAAGGGCGTCCGGCCTGCGCTTTCGACTATACCTCCCTGCGTAAATGGGGCGTCTGGGTGTAACTCGACCGTCAACTCAAACATTGTCGCGCTCAACACTTGGATCAAGAATTATGGATATATTCACGGCATCAGCGTAGCTGACTACTATCCAGCTTTCCTTCTTGGCGGTGCTTGCAACCCAGCTATGGTTCTCGCGGACGGCCTGCATCCAAGTGTTAGCGGATACGCAGCTATGGCTCCCATTGCCCTCGCTGCGCTGAAGTCTATCCCGAGCACTCCAACCGCAGAGACTGGAAATGGTGCGCTCCATTTCTCCACTATCGCTCCGACGACTGGCGGCCAGATCCCTATCTATGATCCAACCGCTACCAATTCTCTAGGAGGACTTGGTGCTTATGTGCCTGGCGATCCGCTGGTGCAGGGCTTATTCGCAAACCTCTCCACATCCGTGGCAAACCCGGTGGCGATCGGCGGATACGACACGGCCGGAACTCCCGCGCTGCATCGGGCGACGATGGCGAACACGATTCCTAACGCGAGTGACTTCGCGATGGTCGTCCGAAATATTCCCAGCGGCACGCAAGCGGTGAGCGGCACCGTTACCGCAAATGCCGGTACCGGAACGATGGCCGTCAGTGCAGCGTCTCTGCCGCTGCCTTCTGGCGCGTCCACCGAAGCGACGCTCGCACTGATCAAGGCGAAGACTGACAACCTCGATGTGGCTTTAAGCACGCGGACGAAACCTGCGGACACGCAGACGATCAACGGCACAGTAACAGTCACGCAATCCATTGGAACGAACCTGCACACGGTCTGCGACTCAGGATGTTCATCGAGCGCGGGTTTCGCCGACAACGCGACCTTCACCACTGGAACGACGGCAATCAATCCTGCGGGCGGACTCTTCGACGATTCGCCGCCGACAGCTGTAGCTACGGGCAAGGCCGCGGCGGCGCGCATCACCAACAATCGCGCGCTCCATACAAATCTGCGCAATCAGGCGGGAACGGAAATAGGAACCGCTTCCAATCCTCTCCAGGTATCGCTGGCGAACACGGCCGCAAATGCGACGGCGGTGAAAGTTGACAACAGTGCGGTGACGCAGCCGGTGAGCGGGACAGTCACGGCGAATGCCGGCACTGGAAACTTCGCTTCGACCGTTGCAGATGGAGCGAATGTCACTGTGGGTTCAAAGGCCGACGCGAAGAGCACGGCTACCGATACGACCGCTGTCTCGATCATGTCAGTGTTGAAAGAGATCAGCGCGATGGAGCAAGCGCCGGCGTCGCGCGCGGTGACCAATGCGGGGACGTTTGCAGTGCAGGATTCAATCCTGGACGGCGCTGTCACTGCTTCGGTGTTGCAGTCGAACGTGAAGCAGATCAATGGCGTCACTCCGCTGATGGGCAATGGTGTAACGGGAACGGGATCGCAGCGAGTGACTGTCGCTTCGGACAATACGCCATTTCCAGTGAAGACCGACCAGACGACACACGGAACAACCGACCTGGTTGCCGCCGATGTGACTAAGCTGGGCGGGACCGCGATCGACACGAACTCGGGTAATAAATCTGCCGGCACGCAGCGCGTGATCCTTGCGACCGATCAGCCCAACCTAACAACTCCGCTGAACACGCAGGATGCCTCGACCGGTTCAACCGGATCTGCAGTTCCGTCGAAGGCGACATACCTGGCCGGCAACGGCACAGCCAACCTCACCGGCATCACCGTCTGCGACACGTATGCAAACTTCAATATCTCAACGGCGACAACCACGCTGATTGTCACAGGATCAGCGTCGAAGCACGTACGCATCTGCTCGATCTCTCTGGTCGCGGGCGCGGCCGACAATGTTGCCTTGATCTCCGGTACCGGCGCGACATGCGGAACGGGCACGACTGGAATGACGGGCGGCACAACCGCAGCGACCGGCTACAACTTCGCGGCCAATGGCGGCATAGCTCAAGGAACCGGTATCGGCGAAGTCAATCGCACAAACGCACTCGGAGACAGTGTGTGCGCGGTCACTTCGGCGGCAGTGCAGCTTTCAGGAAGAATCGGCTACACCATTTACTAGGGAGAGAACAACGTGAACGGATGGAGCGCCTGATGAAGAAGTTAGCCATTCTCCTTTTGTTGTTGAGTGTTTCGGGATGGGCAGCTGTAGCGCGAGTGCAAGGTCGGCAAGGTGATTCTCTGGGATGCGGGTCGTCGGGCCTAACTCAAACCTGCGCCTTTACAAGTAATGTCACTGCACACAACGGCATCGTTGCTTGTGCTCAAGCTAATTCATCGGCTTCGAGCATGACGATCGCAAGTGCAATAGGAAACACGTTCACCGCAGTCTCAGCCACACTTCCTTCAGGTGGCGGAATTAACAAGGCGGCTCGATGCTGGGTTGCGAAGGACATAGCGGCTGGGGCAGAGACGGTCACCGTCACCGACACCCAGAACGTGGTTCACGAAGTCTTTATTGAAGAGTACAGCGGCGGCTCGACTACTTCCTTACTAGGCGCGAGCGTTACCAGTACCGGTGTCGGGACGACCATGAGTAGTGGTGCGTTAACCGTTACCAGCGGAAGCCTTGTTGTTTCTTTCATCTTCGGTGATGGGGCGTTCACTTCGGGGAACGGATTTTCAACGATTGGAACTGCTGCGCGCGGTAACGATATTGCAGACAAGACAATCGTAGGCACGGACGGGTCGGCGACATGGACATCGGGTGCTGCCGATTGGGGAATGATCACGTTTGAGATCAAGGCCGCGGGCGGCGCACCAGTCAAGCTCTGCACGCTTTCCCTGATGGGCGTGGGGCCGTGCTGAGCTAATCCACCACACTGCAAAAACATAACATTCGTAACGAACGTAACACGCGTTTGGGCAACTCGCGATTAGAGTTCAGCCTTCATGGCGCGTAAAGAACAACTTGATTTCATCGCGAAGGTGGCAGCGCCGGCGCAACAGTCTCAACAGAAGCACGGCATTCCGGCGAGCGTGACCATCGCGCAATGCATCCTGGAATCCGGTTGGGGCAAGAAGGCGCTGGGTAATAACTTCTTCGGGATCAAGAAGGGCAAAGCCAACGTTCCCTACGTTGAGTTCACTACGCACGAGTTCAAACAAACCAAAAAACTGGAAGAGGTTGATCAGTTCCGCAGCTTCGGATCGCTGGAAGAGTCGGTGCGCGCGCACGGAGACCTGATCGCATTCGGCAGAGACGGCAAGGGCGGGTTGCGATATGCGGCGGCGATGGCCGCTGTTGACGATCCGCTGGTCTATGCGCTCCGGCTCAAAGAGTGCGGCTATTCGACTGATCCCGATTACGTGAAGAAGATCGCGGACCTGATGAAGCAGTGGGACCTGACGAAGTTCGACGAACGAAGTAAAGGAGCAACGGCATGAACATCAGAAAGTTGTATTCACGATTCAGTATTTTCGCCGGCGCGGCGACAGTGCTATTAGTGCTGGCCGCCATGATCGTCGGCTGTGACAGTAGCGACTATCACAAGGCGGTGCGGGCGACGTCCGCGATCTCCAGCGTGCTGAATACGCTGCAGGATGTGAACGACGACCTCTTCAATAAGGCGCACCTGCTCGATAAGCAGGAAGCGACCACGATCGCGAAGTTCGTCAACGATGGGACGTACATCGACGACGCGCTGATCGCAAACCTGACGGCGGCGAAGACGCTCAACGTTTCCAATCGCGCCGACATCGTCAAGCTCGCCGGGCAGCTGCTCGACTCGATTGAAAAACTAAACAGTGAAGGAATCCTGCGAATCAAGAATCCTGATGCGCAGTCAAGGCTGGCCGTCGAGTTCGCAGCGATGCACGCTTCGATTGCGATTTTGCAATCGCTGGTGAAGACATATTCGAGCGCAGCCGATGCGCCAGAGAGTCCGCTGAGAGCCGTCAAGTTTTCGGAGGTGGTAAATGAATCCACAAACAGTAGTAGCACTGATCGAGGTTGCCGAACGTTTAACGCAGCTGGCAATCGAAGAGCGTGCCAAGTCTGGAATCCAGGACGATCAGTTACTGGAAGCAGCAGGTAAGCAGAACGAGGAGACGCGCGCGAAAGTGCAGCGCTTCCTGGACAAGTTGAACGCAAGCTAGGTGGCTTCGCCTCCGGAGCTTCCGGAGCGCGGCTGACCTGGAAGGCGGAATTCGGCGGGGTGGGATTAAAAAGCCCCACCACGCCCCTCACCCGCCACTTTTTAGCCTGACGGCTAAAAAGGGCGTTGTGACGGTCACAACGGGCGGTTTAAGGCCAATCGGTTCCTCAAGGTGAAGGTTTGTAGCTCGATTTTTGTAATCAGAGGGTTGTGATGGCTCAGATCTGGCAAAAACTGACAGGCAAAAAGACTTACATCGCGGGAGTGGGGCTGATCCTCCTGGCGGTGATCGCTCTCTGGTTCGGACTCGTTCCGGTTACTGAGTGTGCGGCGATCGCGGCGGGCGGGTTTGGGTTGATCGGACTCGGCCACAAAGCCGACCGGTACGGCGCGATGACGGTGGAGTTGATTGCGATCGGAAAGCAGATTGCCGAGCAACAGAAGACTACCGGCAAAGCGGATTTGAAGCCGCTGGTCGAAGCCGTAGTCGCGGACGCGATCAGGCTGCAATCGGGTATTGATCAATGACGGGACGCGCAGTCGAAGCGACGACGACTCCAACGGTGAAGAACATCTTTCTCGCTGGCAGTGGATTAGGCAGCGGCCTGGGTGTGACTTATTTCGTCGCGGAGATGTTGAAGGCTGATCCAAAGCTGGCGATACAAACCGTCACGCAATGGGGCCCGCTCTTCGTTTTGTTCGCAATCACGCTTTACCTCTGCGACCGGAGATTTGGCCAGTTGATCGATAAGCAGGGCGAGACGGCGAATCAGATGGTGGCGGCGCATGTGCAAGGCGCTGCGGCGCAGCAGGCGATGGCAGATGCGGTAAACCGCATTGCGAGTAAAGACAGTGACCGCGAGCGCGAGATGGAGTTGGTGCTCGGACACTTGACAAGAAATTCCGAGCGGACGAGAGACCTACTCCTGAGCCAATCCGGATTGTTGCAGTCGATCGCTGAGCGCCTGGACAAGATCGAGGAACAGAGAGAGCTGAGAGCAGATGGACATCACGCAGGCTGAAAATATCCGGCAGTTACGCGCGACGATCTTGACGACGGTGTATGACAACCACCGCAAGCAGCATTCTCGTCTTCGCCTGGTGCAGCTCGCCGGCGTGCTGGAAACGCTCTTCTTCGATATCGCCCTGAATGACTTGGTCACGGTGTTGCAGGACCTGAAAGAACGGCGCTATCTCGAATTCAAAGAGAACAAGGACCGCTGGACGCACCGGGTGAATATCGGCGAGATACAGATCACACCGAAGGGCCGCGACCTGGTGGAGCGCGCGCCGGGCTGTGCGGATCCCGGAGTGGACTTTGATTGATGTCTCAATCGCGACCGAAAACGGGCGACAAGCGGCAAGTCCGGCAGCCGCTGCACATCGACAAACTTCCAGTCGAAGTGCGCGACGAAATTCAAAAGCTGAAAGCGGAAGGTTACACCTGGTCAGAGATCGAGGAGCGCTCAGCAAAGTTTGTGAAATGGGAAGAGCTTCCGACGCGAGTGTTGGAACTCTTTCCGCAAATGCATATTCCACGGTCGAACCTACAGAGGTGGTACGACCTGCGGATAGAGCAAGTCCGGGAAGAATCGATGGCCCGCGCCGAAGTGGCACGCGAACACGCCGCAGCCATGAGCGGGCGCGAATTTAAGAAGCTGCCGGAAGCGATCCGAAGTCTGCTAGGCGACCTGCTGTTTTCTTTGACAGAGCGTCAAGACGAAAAGTCGCAAGCAGTCACGATGAAGATGGCCACCGAACTTGGATGGCTGATGCAAGAGTACCGGCTCAACGACATCAAGCAGCAAAAGGTTGAGCTGGAAAGCAAGCGAGTCACGTTGGCGGAACGCCAGCTCGAAATGAAGAAGTCAGTCGTAGACAAGGTCACGAATGAAGCAGCCAAGAAACTCGGGAAAGGTAAAGGCATCACGGTCGACGACATCAACCGTATCCGTGAGCGGACCTTTGGGCTCCCGCCAGTTCAGCGAAGCGCTTCCACCGGTAATACAGCTTAGGCCGTATCAGCAACGCTGGGTGGATGACAGCTCTCTGTTCAAAGGCGCGGTGAAGTCCGCGCGTATTGGTTTCTCATTCGGCACCGGAATCGAAGCAATCCTCGACTGCATCGAGCGCGGCAGTACTTGGACTGTCGGTAGCGCCTCCAAGCTGAACTCAATTGAGTTTGTCGACATGGCCGCGAAGAGCGTGAAAGCCATTGGCGCTGTTTCAGAGTACTACGAAGAATCCTTTGCAGATGAGTTGGGCGCGTCCGACATCATGGTGCAGCGAATCCAGTTTGCGAACGGCGGCCGCATTATCGCATTGCCGGCAAACCCGCGAACGATGCGCGGCTTCCCAGGGAACGCAATACTGGACGAGTATGCGCACGCGCCCGACCCTTACGCCATCTGGGCTGCGGTCGCGAGACAGGTTGCACTTGGTCACAAGCTGCGCGTTCTTTCCACTCCTAACGGTGAGCAAGGAAAATTCTTCGACTTAGCAAAAGAGTTTGGACTCACTGACGGCGTTGAGCCTGCAACGAATCCGGCGCGCAGCGGTGATTGGTCCTGGCATTGGGTTGATGTCTACAAAGCGATCGCGGAAGGTTGCCCAATCTCGGCCGAGTCAATGCGCAGTCTCTTCAAAGACGACGCGCTGTACTCGCAAGAATTCCTTTGCGTGTTCCTGAAAGCGCTGGGCGCATGGCTCTCGCTCGAATTGATTGCAGCAGCCGAAGACGACAATGCCACGACCGAATTTCCAGCGGGCTGGGTTCAGAGCGGCCGACTCACTGCGGGGATCGACGTCGCGCGTCATCACGACCAAACAGTGATGTGGATCGATGAGCACATCGGCGATATCTCCTGGACGCGAGCTGTCGTCGTGTTGCACGCAATGCCGTTCTTCGGAAAAGACGGTCAGGCTGGCCAGGCTGAGTTGCTCGATCCTTACGTCAAGATGTGCGAACGCGTCGCAATCGATTCAACCGGAATAGGCAGCGGACTGTTCGACCACTTCGATGCGAAGTATCGCGCAAAGATGATGGGCGTAAATTTCGCGGGATCCACTGACAAGGGCGTTCGAATCAAGACCGAGATGGCGCTGCTCATGAAGCAGGGATTGGAGCGGCAGCGATTCCGCATTCCGCGAGATCCGCAGATTCGGCAGGAACTCCTCGCGATCAAGCGAGAGGCGACGTCGACAGGTGTTCGGTTTGATGCTCCACGAATTGAAGTAGAGACCGGCGTCTCTGCGGGACCTAAGAAAAAAATGTATGCGCACGCGGATAGATTTTGGGCGAAGGCGATGTCGGCATTAGCAGCGGGCATGATCGGGGATCCGTCTTTCGCAGTCGCATCTGCCGGAGTGGTTGCTCCGGAGCGGCGCGGCATGATGAGCGAGATGTCGCGCATTGGAAACGTTGTCCAGGACGAAATGGTGCAGAGCGGACTGGCGCAAGAACGGAGGAGCTTATTCCGCTAACACTCCTCAATTTGAATCGCGATCGATCTGTGCCGGCTGAAGAGCGCGCGGGCATGGTAATGCTGGATCTCGCGGATGCACGGCGCGCGGAAGAGCAACGCCAGGCGGATGCGGCCGCGACGAAAGTCGCAGCGGCTGTGAATCCTGCGCTGTTCGCGCTGGGCGGAGACGTCGAGGACGCAAAGTTCCGTCGCATCACTTCGAAGAGCACGATGCGAGATCTCAATCCGCTGATGCAAGAGCGCATGCAGCAGGTGTGCTTTTTCCTAGCTGTGACGACGCCGTTCGGAAAACGCATTGTCGAGATCATCACCAGCTACACGGTGGGCGAAGGGTTCAAAGCAAGTTGCGAAGACGAGAGTGCGACTGCGGTGATCGACGATTTCTGGGGCGACGAAGTTAACAACATGGAAGAGCGCATCGGCGCCTGGTCGAATGAGCTGTGCATCTTCGGTGAGCTTTGCATTCCGGTCTTTGTGAATTCGGTGGACGGTTCAGTCCGCCTGGGCAATATCGATCCGATGGACATTGACGCGATTGAATATGGAACGCTGACCGCATCGGACGGGCGCCAGGAGCTAGCGATTCCAGTTGCTGTGCGACTTAAGCAGAAGGTGGGAGAGAGCCAGCAGAGAAAGCTGCAGATCATCCGTCGCGACGAAGATCCAAACTCGGAAACTTTCGGTCAGCTGATTGGCGACTGCTTCTATTTCAAGATCAATGCAGCGCAAGCTTCGAGCCGCGGCATCAGCGAATTGTTCAGCCTGGCTGACTGGATCGATGTATTCGACCAGATGGTTTTCGATTTCGCCGACAAGATCCGCTTCCTAAATCAATACATCTGGGAGTGGACGGTCGCC
Source organism: Acidobacteriaceae bacterium (assembly GCA_025462925.1). Classification (GTDB taxonomy): domain Bacteria; phylum Acidobacteriota; class Terriglobia; order Terriglobales; family Acidobacteriaceae; genus JAICLA01. The sequence continues at coordinate 684 of JAOAPL010000340.1, read as the reverse complement.
GGCGCGGACGATAAGAAGGTGGAAGAGATCCAGCGCAAGGTGACGAAGAGTCCGCCGAAGCAGGGGCAGACGCTGGTACACAGCGACTCGGTAAAAGTTGGCGCGGTGACTCCAGACTTCAAAGGCGCGGACATGAGCGAAGGCGCCCGCATGGTGAAGCTCTATGGACTCGGCGGCGCGGGACTGCCGGCGTGGTTCTTCGCGGATCCTGTCGACAGTAATAGATCAACGGCTCAGGAGATGGAAGGGCCCACTGGAAAGAAGCTTACTGATTGGCAGAACAAGCTCAAGCGCATCATGAGGAGAGTTCTGGCATTCGTGCTTGATCAGGCGATCAACAAAGGCGTTTTGCCTGAAGGCAGCTATCCGGTGCAGCTCACGGTTCCAGATCTATCGATTAAGGACATCACGCGCGCGGCCACCATTATGCAGACGACTGCGATGGCGTTGGCTATGGCTGAGGACCGCGGGTGGATCCGTGGAGAGACTGCGGCGAAGTCGCTGCATGTGATGTTGCAGCAGGTCGGCGTCGACGTCGATTCGGATGACGAATACCAGCTCGCGCAAACAGAGCTGGAGACGAAGCAGTCGAAGGAAATCAACAATGCGAATCCGCAGCAGAACCTGGCTGACGCGATGAAGCAGTCGACAACGCCGGCAGCGGGAGGTGCGGTCCAGTGAGTA
>JAOAPL010000057.1 GCA_025462925.1 Acidobacteriaceae bacterium | reverse complement strand
GTACCTTCGAGTGCCATAAAGCCCGTTTTTTGTTGGATATAACTATCTCAAAACATAGAATCCTTGCCAATTAAGCTGCAGCATAGCAGCGATCTCAAAAAGCATTTTGCTGGAGATGTGCAATGAGAGTTGGGAAGCTTTTCGCAATCGTGTGCTTGTGCACTCTGATCGCGCTCCCCGCGGCGGCCGGAATTTGGGTCTCAGCCCCGGGCAGCGCCAGCGTTTCAACTTCGGGGAGCGCTACCGCTACCTCTCCCGTCCATTTCGTGGCCACAGCCAATTCGCCAGCGTGTTCGAAGGGAGTGTCTCACATCGGAATCTACACTACTCCGAACTCGCTGGCTTATACCGTCAATGCATCAAGCTTGGATACGAAGATTGCGCTGAATGCCGGCACCTACAATGTTGCCGTTCAGGAGTGGGACAACTGCGGCTGGTCTTCAAAGGCGATGCTCACGCTGACCGTCGGAAGTTCTACGTCAGGCAATCCTCCGCCGTCTTCCGGGATGTCATTTCCCAACCTCCAAAATCAGAAGGGTTGGTCGGGATATGCGTTGCTGCCGCCTAGCTGGGGAATTTGCGCGTCATGCACCCCCGCCGGGCCGCAACTGAAGTGGTCGTGGACACAAAACGTCAGCTCCCCGTCAATGGATGGAGTTTCAACCAAGAGTGTTTATGGCGGCGGAACTTATCAGTGGGGAGATGTGCTCTGGAACAATCATCTGATAGGCAGTTTCTCCTCACAAGGACTTCCTGACACAAGCCACACATTGAATCCCACGCTTCACAATTTCACTTATGACGTTTATTTTTGGGTGAAAGACGCAAGCGTCTCACAGGCACTGGAGTTCGACATTAATCAGTTCACCGGCGGAAAGTCCTACATTTGGGGTCACGAGTGCAGGATCGCCGGCGGGCATCAGTGGGACATCTACGACGACGTCAATCATAAGTGGGTTCCGACCGGAGTCCCTTGCAACCCAATCAGTGGCGCGTGGAACCACCTCACCCTTATCGTGCAACGGACATCTACGAATCAGTTGCTCTTCAAAACCATCACTCTCAACGGCCAGACCGCAATCATCAACCATACCGAGCCGCCCACTTCGACGTCTTGGAATGGGGTGACGATCAATTACCAACTGGATGGAAGCCGCACGGGAACGCCGTACGAGGTGTACTTGGATAAGCTGACATTCACCATGCAGTAGTGGCATTCAAGCGGAGGCCGGGAGGTCCCGGCCTCGCTCTTACTTTGTTCTGCCGCCCTCAACCTTCAACTTGTCGCTGGCGGCAGCTTGTGCCGCTGCCAACCGCGCCGTCAGCACTCGGAAGGGCGAGCACGAAACATAGTTGAGTCCGGTCTGATAGCAGAACTCAACTGATGACGGTTCTCCGCCGTGCTCCCCGCAGATTCCGACTTTCAAATTCGAGCGCGTTTTGCGGCCGCGCTCGGTCGCCATTTTAACCAGCTGTCCCACTCCTTCGCGGTCGAGCACCGCGAACGGATCCTGCTTCAGAATGCCCTCGGCAAGATACGTCGGCAGCACCTTGTTGACGTCGTCGCGCGAGAAGCCGAACGTGGTCTGCGTTAAATCGTTGGTTCCGAAGGAGAAGAACTGCGCTTCTTTGGCGATCTCGTCAGCCACCAAAGCCGCGCGTGGAAGCTCGATCATGGTGCCGACCAAGTAATCGACCTTAGTTCCCTTCTCTTTGAAAACTTCCTGCGCCACCCGATGCACGATCGCCGCCTGGTTCGCCATCTCCTTTAACGTCGCCGTAAGCGGGATCATCACCTCGGGATAGACCTTCACCCCTTCCTTCGCGACTGCTACTGCGGCCTCGAAAATGGCCCGCGCCTGCATCTCGGTGATTTCCGGATAGGTGATGCCCAAGCGGCAGCCGCGATGGCCAAGCATGGGATTGAATTCATGCAGCTCTTCCACTCGCCGCAGTAATGTGCGCAATCCGCCCAGCTTGGGTGATTTCGGTTTCGTTGCTTCCAGCACAGCGACTTCCACCATCAGATCTTCGCGCCTCGGCAGAAATTCGTGAAGAGGAGGGTCAAGTGTTCGGATCGTGACCGGGAAACCGTCCATGGCGCGGAATACACCGTCAAAATCTTTGCGCTGGAGTGGAAGCAGTTTCTTCAGCGCGGCGCGGCGGTCCTTCTCCGTATTGGCAAGAATCATGGCGCGCATGTGCGGCAGCTTCTGTTCGCCAAAGAACATGTGCTCGGTGCGGCAGAGACCAATTCCTTCGGCGCCAAATGCGCGCGCCTGAATTGCATCGCGGGGAATATCGGCGTTGGCACGCACTTTCATCGTCCGGAACGGCTCCGCCCAACCCATGAACTTCAGCAGCTCAGGATCATCGGCCTTCGGAGGAATGGAATCGAGTTTGCCTTTGATCACGCGGCCGGTCGTTCCGTCGAGTGAAATCCAGTCGCCGCCCTTGAAGGTCTGTCCCTTCACTTGCATTTCGCGTTTCTTCTCATCCACGTGAATGTCGCCCGCACCCGCAACGCAGCACTTGCCCATGCCTCGCGTCACGACAGCGGCGTGGCTGGTCATGCCCCCGCGGGATGTGAGAATTCCAGCGGCGACTTCCATGCCATGAATATCTTCGGGAGTGGTTTCCGCGCGCACCAGAATCACAGGGTTCTTCTTCGCTCCATGACCCGCCTTCTCGACTGCTTCATCGGCGGTAAAAACAATTTGTCCGACGGCAGCTCCTGGCGAAGCAGGTAGCCCAGTGGCGAGGACCTCAACTTTCGCCTTCTTCTCGTCGAGTCGTGGAACCAGAAAATCATAGAGTTGGTTCGGTTCCACGCGGAATATGGCTTCTTCCTTAGAAATTAACCCTTCTTCAACCATCTGGAGCGCAACCCGCACGGCGGCAATGCCTGTACGCTTGCCGTTGCGCGTCTGCAGCATGTAAAGCTTTCCGTCCTGGATGGTGAACTCGAAGTCCTGCATGTCACGGTAATGGTTTTCGAGGCGGGTGGTGATCTCATGCAGCTGCCGGTAAACATCCGGCATGATCTTTTCGAGCTCGGAGATATGGACCGGCGTGCGAATGCCCGCAACCACGTCTTCGCCCTGGGCATTCATCAGGAACTCGCCGTAGAACTCTTTGGTACCGATTGCTGGGTTGCGCGTGAACCCAACGCCGGTGCCGCTGGTATCACCGAGGTTGCCATATACCATTGCTTGCACGTTAACGGCGGTCCCCAGCATATCGTCGATGTTGTTGATGCGGCGGTAATGTTTGGCGCGATCGTTCTGCCAGGAGCGAAACACCGCGTCCCGCGCCATCACCAGCTGCTCGTGCGGGTCCTGCGGAAAGTCGCGCTTGGCGTGCTTCTTGACGACTTTCTTGTATTCGGCGATGACTTCTTTCAACGCTTTGGCATCGAGGTCGGTATCAAGTTTGGCCTTCTTCTGTTTTTTCTTGCTGTCAAAAACTTCTTCAAAGGCGTGCTTCTCGATTTCCAGCACCACACTGCCAAACATCTGGATCAGGCGACGATAGGAATCGTATGCAAACCGTGGGTTGTTGCTGCGCTTGGCTAGCGATTCCACGCTTTCGTCATTGAGCCCAAGATTCAGGATCGTGTCCATCATCCCCGGCATGGAAAATTTTGCGCCCGAACGCACACTAACGAGCAGAGGATTCTCGCCCTTGCCGAGCTTCTGCCGCTGCAAGTCCTCTAGCTTTTGGAGAGCCTCCTCCATCTGGCGATCCACTTCCGCGGACACGCCGCCCTGCTTCATATACTCGCGACAGGCTTCCGTCTGAATGGTGAAGCCCGGGGGCACAGGGAGCCCCGCGTTCGTCATTTCGGCGAGCCCCGCGCCTTTGCCGCCCAGGTCATCTTTCATCTTGCCGTTGCCGTCAGCCTTGCCGCCGCCGAAAGAATAAACGTACTTGGTGGCATTCTTTCGGGTATTCTTCGGGCCGCCGTTTGCGCTGTCCCGGACTTCGGTTTCTGAAATTGTTGATGTCGCCATATAAGTGCGTTCCTTTTTCTGTGAATTCGGATTTCTGCGTTCCTTAAATATTGTCATTCAGAACAGCTTTAGCTGTGAGGAATCTGCTTGAATTACGCCCTGTCATTCCGAATGGCTTCAGCCATGAGGAATCTGCTTTTTGAATGCTAGGAGCAGATTCCTCACCGCTAAAGCGGTTCGGAATGACAGAAATTGGGACAAATATTTCAAGACTTCCCTTCAGTCACAATTTCCGAGAAATCGGCGATTGTAGAAAATTCTCGCAACAACGTCTGCAGCAGCGCGAGCCGGTTGGCGCGCAATTGCTCATCCTCAACCATCACCATTACTTTATCGAAAAAGGCGTCCACCGCGGGGCGAACAGTTGCTAACAAAGCCAGCGCGCCGATATAATCGCCCTCCGCCCGTAAGCCTTCCACCCTGGGCGCCATCTGCTCAACCTGAGCCGCAAGCATCTTCTCCTCATGTTGTGCATCCGACAGATATTCGAATTTCTGTCTTGGCTGGATGCCCTTTTCGTTGGCCTGTCGAAGGATGTTTCTAATTCGCTTACAGGCTGCCGCAATAGATTGGAAATCCGGTGTGTCTCGGACCTGCTTGACTGCCTCAGCTCTCGCTGCAGCACTCACGACATCATACGAATTAGCCACGAGCACCGCCGACGCAACATCGTAGTCGTAGCCCTTGATATCACGTAAAAAGAAGGTCAGGCGCTCAAAGAAAAAAATGGCCACTTGCCGAAAGAAATCTTGATCATCAACGAACTTCGTTTCGACCTTCGATCCTCTGTAGGTTTCTCGCGCCAATTCAAATAGGCGGCCAAGACCGATTGGCAATTTATGTTCGGCAATCGTTCTTACAATTCCATTTGCCTGCCGCCTGAGTGCGAACGGATCTTTCGATCCCGTCGGTTGCAGACCAAGCGCGAACATTCCAGCGATCGTGTCCGCTTTGTCTGCAATCGACAGCACCGCGCCTTCAATTTTTTGCGGAACCGAATCCTCGGCCGACTGCGGCTTGTACTGGTCGTAGATGGTCTGCGCGATTGCCTGCCGCGTCTCATCCGGCATGCCGTGATCGAGATCTTGCACGCTCGCATACAATCCGCCGACAATCCCCTGCAACTCTGTAAACTCTTTCACCAGTTCTGTGGTCAGGTCAGTCTTGGCCAGGCAGGCAGCCTTGTGCACTACGCCAGGCCGGATCTGCAAGCCGGCGTCGCGGATGAGTTCGCAGGTCCAACTGCACAGCCGCTGCACCCGCATGGTCTTGTCGTAATAACTGCCAAGGTCCTTCTGGAAAGTCACGCTTCTCAGCGAAGACACGCGTTCGCGAAGCGGATGCCTCTGGTCCGTTTCCCAGAAGAATCGCGCATCGTTGAAACGCGCTCGCAGCACGCGCTCATTACCATGGCGAATCAGGCCTTGCGGGTCGCCATCGGTATTCAACACTGTAAGAAAATTCGGCAGCAGCTTGCCTTTGGCATCTTCCAGCGCAAAATATTTCTGGTGATCGCGCATCACCGTTACCAGCACTTCCTCTGGAAGCTGCAGATATTCGCGGTCAAAACTTCCAAGAACAACCGACGGCCACTCGGTGAGATTTACTACGGTTTCAAGCAGCGATTTGTCGTCGCGCCAGCGCGCGCCGGGAATCGCCCGAGTAGCGGCATCGAGATCCCTGCGAATTTGCTGTTCGCGTTCTTGCCTGCCCAGAACCTTTGCTGAACGCAATGCTTCCACATACGCACGCCCGGCCCGCGGAATCGCCACTTTGCCGCCGGACAGAACGCGATGCCCACGCGATTCTTTCCCGGCACGAACTCCGTCGAACTCAAGCGGAACAACCTGGTCATCCAGCATCGCCACTACCCAGCGTACCGGGCGCACGAATCGCTCACTCGGCTTTCGCCAGTACATGTTCTTGGGCCAATAAACTGAGGCGATCTCCCGTGGAAGCGACTCCGTCAGGATCTCCGCTGCGCGCCGACCTTTTGTCGTGATTTTCGCCGAAAGATATTCGCCCTTCGGAGTGGTGACCCGCTCCAACTGCGAGACGTCCACCCCTGCTTTTTTGGCGAAAGCATGCGCGGCGGGAGTAGGTTGGCCGTTCTTGAAGGCCACGCTTGCCGCCG
>JAOAPL010000406.1 GCA_025462925.1 Acidobacteriaceae bacterium | reverse complement strand
ATGACATTGGCGATTTCGTCTTTCATTGCCACATTCTCAGCCACGAGGACTTGGGCATGATGAACATCATTCAGGTGATTCCACCGGCATCCGCTGCTGCGAGCACTCCCGAGAAGGTGATTGCTTCGGTGAAGACACATAGTTCAACCAGAGCAAGAGGTGCAGCGAAGTCAACCGATGCTCCTGCTTCAACCGCAGCAGGCACGAAGATGAAAATGAAGTGAAGTAACCGGGAAGTTCAACGTACGACGTACAAAGGTAAGCGTCCGAACCTGCATCGCCTGACGCTTACGACTGCCCCACCACCCCCCCGTCACATGATTAGATTTGTGTGAATAGCTGGCGGCAGGTAAATGCTGATGTGCCTAGATGAATGTCATTCATATTGCTGAGATTTTAGCCCGATCTATGCCGGAAGTGGAGCTTACCAGCAAGGCGAAGAAATGGCGAAGATGAGATGGTATGCTTTGGGCGTGGAAGAGGGCCGCAAAAGAGTCTTATTGATCGCCGCAACTATCCTCGCGGCTCGTAAGCTGGCCCAATTTGATAAGCCATGTCCTGGCATAGAGAGTGCGATCGATAACGCGGTTGCGATGGCGGAGAAAATCATGAGCAGGATAGATGCCCTGCATCCGGCACCGTACGACTCAGATTAAGGGACGTGGGTTCGATCTCCGCAGGCCCCACCATGTTTAGGCGCGAAGACTACCGTGATAGAGGATGCTCGTTCGGGCCGTGCCGCGCATTAGCTCGCGAAGACCAGCGTTGAGGGCGTCGGCGTCGGAACAATATCGACCGACTTGAATCCCGCTTCACCGAGCCACTCGCGGTAGTCTGACTGCCGATACGTGAACCCGTTTTTTGTCACCACCAGCATCTGCGCCGCAAACATCATCGCAAAAGGATGGCCCGTCCGGTCGTTGGTGAGGATGAAATCGTTGACCACGAGTGTCCCGCCAGGTTTAAGCGCCTTGCGAAACTTAAGGAAGGTCGCGAGGTTGTCGGCTGGCGCTTCCTGGTGAGCGATGTGGGCATAAATCCCGAAGTCATATTTCGCGGAGCCAAAGTCAGTTGTGTGGAAATCCCCATCAATCGTCTGGAAACGGTCCACGACGCCGAAGTTCGTGACGAACCCGCGACCGATCTTGTTGACGTTGGGCCAGTCAAGCTGAGTACCATTGGCCCCTTTGTTCGCGCCGAGCCAAACCGCCGACCAGACCCCCGAACCCCCTCCGACATCAAGCCACGACACCTCGCCCGCCTTGGCGATGCCTAACCGTTCCGCTGCCATCTGTGCGACGGGAAAGGAAAGCGCGGCGATTGCGGGAACCAGGGCGTGCCAGAACGGATTGTCTGCTACATCCGCAGAGTACGGGGCGCTCGGCAGGCCAGTCTTCGCGGCATCAGGCAGCTTCTGCCAGGTACCGAGGTCCTCCAGAAACACTTCAGCCATGGCCCCGAGGTAGCTGGGTTTGCCCTTCACGAGGAAGAGGGAAGCGTCCGGACTGTTCTGGTACCGTCCTTCCGACAATATTAAAAGGCCCAATCCGGTCAGACCGTCGAGCAGAGCCTGGGCGCCGCGAGATGAGATTCCCGTCTTTTTCGCAACGTTCTCCGCGGTAGCCGGATTTCCTTCCAGTGCAGTGAATATGCCGTGCCGTGCGGCCGCACCGAGGATGCTGCTCGCCCAACCGCCGGTAATGATCTGCATGACTTTTTCGGGAGTAGGTCCGGTCATCGATGTCTCCAATTCAAAGTTTCAGACGGAAAAGTATATCCGAGGACTCTGGATATTTGTCGGGTTCTTTGCTAACGATAGACTTGGCACCATTTGATACGAAGAGGAACTGCTCGCAACGCCGATTCCATGTCGGGCAAGAAATTCCCCCGGCCGCTGACCTGACTTTTCAATCGCAGCCAGCGCGCCGGGGCGAGGTAAGCGCAACCAGGCGTGAATAACAGCTTCACGCTTTCTCTTTTGTTTTCTCCGGTGTCGGCTTGGGGATTGGGGCTAGCAGATAGCCCTCTTCGCCGAAAACGAGGGTCAGCTGGGCCTTGGTAGGTCGACCCGCGAGCTGATGCAGCCGCAATCCTTCCTTGATGTTTGTCTTTGCTGCGTCGCTGCGAGTCGATTTTGGCGTCGTTTCTCCATCGGTAATCATCGATGCCAGATCAGCTGCTCCGTCGCGTTGGTGAGATTCAACCGGACGTTCCGCTACTTCGGCTTGCGGGTCAGCTGGTGTGGGCTGGGAAACCTCGGCCGGTGAAAATGTCGTAGTCGTATCAGGTTCCTCCTCAGGCTGCGCCACAACCTTGGTCCGCTTCGAACTTTTCGTCGCCTTCTTTGATTGCCTCGATTTCTTGGTCATTTTGTTCCCTCCATGAAATTCGCGAACATACGCGTGTAGAGAGGTCTACTGGGATTTTTGGAGGAAGGAGGTTCAAGCTATGCGAGGTTGGCGAACGCAGTCAGTGGAAGTAAGGATTCCGATTGCAACTGGAGAGATGCTTGTCAACGCATCCTGCAGGGAATCCATTCCATTTTTTCTCACCTGTAATTTTACCTGTAAGAAGTCCGTCTTAGCCGTATTTGCGCGTACTAGCGCGGTCCTCAGTGCCTTGTAAGTTATTGTAAGTACATAATGACGCCGCTTTGACACGGTAGAGGTCTGCGGTTCGAGTCCGCACGGGCCTACCATTACTTTCAATACGTTAGCTGGCATTAGCCGGAATCCCCATCAAAACTTCACCTGTAATTTGAGGAATCAAGATCAATTCACTGCGATGACGCCCAGTCCTGCTTCCGGAGACCCGACGCGACCAGGAAAATCGGCAGCCAGTCGAGTGCCACAGTCATTTATTACTCCAGGTTTTCTTATAACAGAGCTGTTAGCTCTCTCGGACCTCTCGGCGATCACGCCGCACGGCCGACCGCTAGGCCGATCAATATCCTCGCGATGCTGGCCTTCGGGAGTCGACGTCGACTTCTGGACACGAGTCCAAAGGTACTGATGTCCCGCGGTACCCGCCTTAGGTAGTCGGAAGGGCTGATCTTCTAACGAACGCGTAACACATTTTGGTGACCCCACTTGTTTCGGAGCACCCTATTTTGCCGCGCGTGCGAGAATCGGACCGAGCACTGCCAGAAACAGCACATAAGCAGCTGCAAGTGGTCCGAGTTGTGGCTCAAGGCCAGCACCTAATCCTGCAATCACAATGGAGAACTCGCCACGTGCCACCAGGGCCACACCCGCCCGCAGGCGTCCATGCCGGTCCACTCCTATTCGTCGAGATGCCCAGTAACCCGTAAGAACCTTTGTCAGCGCAGTAACAGCACCCAATAAGACGGCGGTTGGCAACGCCGAGGGCAGGGTTGCCGGGTCGATCTGAAGCCCAAAGAAAAAAAAGAACGTCGCGGCAAACAGGTCACGAAGAGGGGCGAGGAGCCGATGCGTTTGTTGGGTCATTGGGCCCGACACGGCGATGCCAACGAGAAATGCCCCAATGGCAGCCGACACTTGGAGCCGCTGTGAAACACCGGCAACAAGGAGAACGACGCCAAACATGGTTAGGAGTACGATCTCATCTGACCCGTGAACAACAAATCGGCTCAGTGGCTGGCCAAACCGGACAGCTACGACAAGCACGAGGATGGCCGTGGCTATCGCCAGGGA
>JAOAPL010000405.1 GCA_025462925.1 Acidobacteriaceae bacterium | reverse complement strand
GCGCCGAAACTCTTACCTTGCACCGGTTGACCTCTGATTTCTTAGATTAGTGAGTACCAAAAGAACAACACCGGATGTGCAACTGATTGGGAAATCGGGGGTTCATTCCGTGGTATAAATAAACTTCGGATGAATCTCATTTCTGCAAGCCGTGGTTGTACCCTGGTTCGACGGTATGTAGCTATCGCATGCATATTGTTGATCAGTGTCACTGCTATTGCGGAAGTGTCACACTCGCACGCAACACTGAAGAGTTCAGCGGATTGCACGATTTGTCTGGCAGCGCACCACTCGCCGGGCAAGACTGCCACAACCTTCCAACTGTCATTTTCAAGACCACTGGCCATTACAGTGGCGGCAATGCCTAACGTAGTAACAGCATCTTCTGTGGTGCTGCCGTTCTCTCTCTCCGTCCGTCCGCCTCCCTCGGTTTAACAGCTTCCATTTTCACCCCAAGAAAATAATTGCTAAACCACCGGTCCATCATGGAGGACATCGATGCACGTTCGATTCAAGCCGTTCCTGCTATTCATATTGTTCCTAGCCGTAATATTTGTGTTCAGTTATGAAGCATCCGCACAGAACATAGGTGGCGGAGGCAGCGTTCAAGGAAAAGTAGTCGATTCCAATGGCGCTGCAGTGCCGAATGCTAAGGTTGAAATAAACAATCGTGTGAGTGGTTATCATCGCGAGATCACTTCGGGAGCGGAGGGGACTTTCACGTTCCACAATCTTCCGGAGAACCCGTATCAGATCTCGGTCACGGCGGCGGGCTTCGCGCCAAGTAAGCAGGTCGTCGACGTCAAGGGTTCGATTCCTGCACAGGTAAACGTCAATCTCAGCATCGCCGGCGCCAGCACCACCGTAGAGGTGAAGGGCGAGGGCGAGATGCTGGAGAACGATCCCACGTTTCACACTGACATCGATCGCGGATTGTTTGAGAAGCTCCCGCTGGAGAGCCAATCGTCATCGGTCAGCTCGCTTGTGACCTTGGCATCGCCGGGCGTGGTCGCAGATTCGAACGGGCTCTTTCACGGACTCGGCGACCACGCGGAAAATTCCTTCTCCGTGGACGGCCAGCCGATCACCGACCAGCAGAGCAAAGTGTTCTCTAACCAGATCCCTGTCGATTCCATTCAGTCATTGGAAGTGATCTCTGGTGCGCCGCCAGCTGAATACGGCGGCAAGACCAGCCTGGTGATCAATGTGACGACGCGATCCGGATTGGGGCAGAAGCAGCCGACCGGCAGCATTACAACGTCCTATGGTTCGTTTGGCACGGCAACTGCCGGCGCTGATGTCGCCTTTGGGAGCGACAAGTGGGGCAATTTCGTTTCCGCAAGTGGCTTGAATACCGGCAGGTTCCTGGATCCGCCGGAATTCCAAGTGATCCATTCGAAAGGCAACGAGCAAAACCTCTTTGACCGTTTCGATGTCCAGCTATCCGACAAAGACACAGCACACCTGAACCTTGGCTTTACCCGGTCTTGGTTCCAGCAGCCGAATTCGTTTGACCAGCAGGCGGTAAATCAGGATCAGCGTGCACAGATCGAGACCTACAACATTGCACCGAGTTGGACGCACTTGTTCAGCCCGTCCACGCTGCTCGCCGTTGGCGCTTTCGTGCGGCATGACGACTTCAATTATTACCCCAGCAGTGATCCATTTGCGGACCAGCCGGAAACGCTATCGCAAAGACGGAGACTGCTGAATGCCGGGATCAAGGCTGATCTCTCCTACGTAAAAGGCAAGCACAACATCAAGGGAGGAATCACCTTCCAGCACACACTGCTGACGGAGAACTTCGCATTTGGGATTACTGATCCAACGGTGAATGCTGCCTGCCTGGATGCATCGGGAAGTCCCGATCCGAGCGCGACTCCCACCGATCCCGCCCTGTGCACTGGTGCGTTGACGGCCAATCCGGCCTTCGCGTCGGAACTCTTACCGTTCGATCTCACTCGCGGTGGAACGAACTTTGGATTCCATGGCAAGGCGGATATCAAAGAAGTAGGAATGTACCTTCAGGATGCCATCACAATGGGCAACCTGACTCTCAACTTGGGGATGCGTGCTGATATCTATCGTGGCATCGCCACCGACATACAGCCGGAACCGCGTGTTGGAATCGCTTACAACATCAAGCCAAGCCACACTGTCCTGCGTCTCTCCTATGCCAGAGTGATGGAGACTCCATTCAATGAGAACCTTGTTCTGGCTAGTTCCGGTGGCAACAATCCTGTGATCAGCGCTCTATTCGGCACGAATGGCCAGTCGGTTATTCGTCCGGGACAGCGGAACCAGTTCAATGCAGGCTTCCAGCAGGCACTCGGAAAACACCTCATCGTCGATGCTGATTACCAGTGGAAATTCACACGCAATGCATACGACTTCAGCGACTTTCTGAATACGCCTGTCTTCTTCCCCATTGCGTGGCACAACTCCAAGATCGACGGCGCGTCCGTCCGCGTGAGCATGCCGGAGACTCATGGTTTCACGGCGTTCGTCGTGATGGGACACGTAAACGCCCGCTTCTTCCCGCCGCAGGTTGGCGGATTGGGAACGGACTTGACGGCTATTGGCGCGCCATTCCGAATCGACCACGATCAGAAGTTCAACCAGACGACACACCTGCAATACCAGCCTTGGAAAGCAGGCCCATGGTTCGCTCTCAATTGGCGGTATGACAGCGGCCTGGTTGCCGGTGCCGTTCCCTTTGCGACGGATGCCACAACGCCGGTGGACCTCACCGGATTGACAGCCGATCAACAGATGCAGGCTGGTCTGTTCTGCGGCAGTCAGGTTCCTACGCTCGCGGCTCCTCTGACCACTTGCGCGCCGAACCTGTATGGCTCGACGCGGCTGACCATTCCTGCACCCGGAACGCAGAATGACGATCACAACCCCGCACGTGTGGCTCCCCGCAACCTGTTTGACCTCAGCGTCAAAGAGGACAATCTCTTCCGCGGTGACCGCTACAAATGGAGTCTTGGCTTTACCGCCATCAACGTGACTAACAAAGTGGCGCTGTATAACTTCCTGTCCACGTTCAGCGGGACGCACTTCGTTACGCCCCGCACACTGACAGTGGACCTGGGTTTCCACTTCTAGGTCTCCACTCTAACCATCAGGCGGGAGGAGAATCTATCCTCCCGCCTTTTTCATCTATGTCTTATATAATTGCGGTAGACAAGAAGGAGATTCCAAATACATGTATCCCGAACCGATGATTGCACCTATGCGTGAAGAGTTGACCCGCTTTGGCATTGCGGAGACGCGGACTGCGGCAGATGTCGAAAAGGCCGCGAACACCGGCGGCACGCTGATGGTAGTGGTGAATTCCGTCTGCGGATGCGCAGCAGGGAAGATGCGTCCCGCTGTTGGCCGCGCCATGCAGCACTCCACATTGCCGGAAAAGGCGATCACCGTCTTCGCCGGTCAGGACCGCGACGCCACTGAAAAGGCCCGCTCCTTGTTCACGGGATATCAGCCCTCGTCGCCGAGCATTGGTATTCTGCGCGATGGCAAGCTGGTCTACATGATGGAGCGGTATCAGATCGAGTCGCGCGACGCAGGCTCAATCGCTGCTGATTTAATCAATGCTTTTGATAAGTTCTGCGCGAAAGCTTCAGTGTAGCTTTAAGATTCAACTTCGAACGTGAAAGCCCGGCGAGAGCTGGGCTTTTTCGCGTGCGGCATCAGTTTAATATTGAAACCGCTATCACGCCGCTGACCCCGTCGTTCACTCCGCAGAAACCGCCAAGGGTTCTCGGATTCACAACGACGAAATTGAGAGTTCCCGAACGCATATCAGCTGGGAATACGGAGACTCTCAACACGCCGTCGTTTACGAATGCCGTCGGGTGATTGACGCCATCTATCACAACGACTGATGCTGGCACGAAATTGGTGCCATTAACAATGAGAGTGCCACCCGTTTGAAAATCGAAGGCTGAGACCGGGTTCGGAGAGATCGCGAAGACGCTTGGAACCAGCACCGGCGTGCTGCTGAAGCAAACAACGCCATTACATCCCAGGTTCGACCAGGACAGGATCCCCGAAAGTAGCAAGAAAACAACAGCTCTGTTCCACATGATTCACAACCTCGGCAGGCTGCGAATGTCTCTACGTCCTGATTAGATGCATGACGTGCAATAAGATTGGCCCCGCATCTTTCTTTGCGCTACACTCCCGCCCATGGATGCAGGCGCAAAATTCGTGATGCTCGCGCCGATTCTCCCGCTGATGATCCTGGTGGGTCTGTTTTGGCGTGCGCCCTGGACTCCGATGCGAGTAGCAGGACTGATCATGTTCGTGCTGTCGTTCGGGATTCTCACGCTAGCCCGATTGCAGCTGGGCAATTCTTTCTCCATTACGCCGCAAGCCAAGCAAGTGATCAAGCACGGCATTTATTCCAAGGTGCGTCATCCCGTATACGTTTTTGGATTGTTGATGTTTTTCGGCCTGATTCTCTACATCAATATGCCGATCTTGCTTGTGGTCTTGGCCATACTGATTCCCGTGCAGGTGATGAGGGCACGGGCGGAGGAGAAAGTTCTCGAAGCGAAGTTTGGCGCGGAGTACGCGGAATATAGAAAGACGACGTGGATCTGACGCTCTACTTCCTCACCGCAAACGCCTTCAACACCATCGCATTTGGTTTGCTCCCGACCGGAATCATCGTGAATAGCGCGCGCACCTGAGTGCGGACGACGGCGACATCGCCGGAGCGGGTATCCGCGACGAAAAGATAATACTGATTCGGCGATAGCACCATCGACTCCGGCTTGCTGCCCACGTGAATGCTCGCCAGCAGCCGATTGATAGTGATGTCGTAGAGCGCGACGGTGTCTGACCCGAAGTTGCTCACGTAGAGAGTTGTGTTGTCCGAGCCCACCAACCCGCGCACTGGATTGGTGCCGATCAAATAACTGCCGCCGACCTCATTCGCTTGTGTGGCTATCTCGGAAAAAGTCCCGCTGTCGAAGTTGCTGACGAAGATCTCGCCGCCGTCGGGCTTCAGCGCCAAATGAATTGGAGTCTTTCCGACGTTCAGCAAAGTGAGCAGGCGATCATCGTCTTGTTTCAAAGCAGCGTTCTTCAATTGCACCGCCGCAACCTGCGAGCCGCCGCTGCACGCGACGAATGCTTTGCTGGAGTCGGGTAGGAGGATGACGTCGCCGGGCTGCTGACAATCGCTCAATACAACTTTGTTGCGAACGCTCAACGAAGCCGTGTCGATGACGGCCAGCGCATTTTCACCGCGCAGGGAAGCGACGACGGTCTTGCCGTCACTCGATAGGACGGCCATCCCCGGCCCTATGCCGACCGTAATCGTCGTTATCACCTTCCGGGCAGCCAGATCGATGACGGAAACATTGTTCGATCCGGAGTTGGCCACGTATCCGCGGGTGCCGTCAGGAGAGACGCTGATGAAGAACGGCGAACGATGCAGCCCGATGGTGGCGACAACAACATTCTTCTCGGCGTCGATCACGCTGAGGTTATTCGAATCAGTATTGACGACGTAGATCTCGTTCTTCTTGGGATTGGCCGCGATGCCGCTGGGGTTCTTGCCGACAGGAATGGTTTTGATGACTTTGAATCCGAGACCGTCGATCACGCTTACGTCATTGCTGCCGCCATTGCTGACGTAAAGGTCCTCGCGATAGGCATAGCGCTCGTCGAGCGGCTGGTCGCATCCTGAAATGCAAAGTGCGACCGCCGCAAGCGCGCACGCTGCCATCCGCATGATAAGGTTTTCAGGCTTGATCAATCGATCTTTCGGGGACGAGCTTCAAAAATTATCGCGTATTCGCCGCAGCGGTTTCTCTCGCGTCCACCGGCGCCGCAACACTGCGCTTCAGCACCGCCGCAATCTGCCGGACTTCCACCATCAGAGCGTCCATCTGGTCGGGATAGATTGACTGCATACCGTCAGAGAGCGCTTTCTCCGGGTCATTGTGGACTTCCACCAGCAATCCGTTCGCGCCCACCGCAACCGCAGCCCGCGCCAGCGGAGTGACCTTGTTTCGTTTTCCGGTGCCGTGGCTGGGATCAACCAGAATCGGCAAGTGGCTCAGCCGCTGCACAGCAGGAACGATGCTAAGGTCCAGCGTGTTTCGTGTGTGGTCGGCAAAGGTACGCACACCACGTTCGCACAGGATCACGTTGTAATTGCCCTCACTCATGATGTATTCGGCGGCCATCAGGAATTCTTCCAGTGTCGCGGACATGCCGCGCTTCAGCAGCACCGGCTTGCGCGCGCGTCCGGCACGTTTCAGCAGCGAAAAGTTCTGCATGTTGCGGGCGCCGATCTGGATGACGTCGGCGTATTGCTCCACTTGATCGAGCGTCTCGCCATCGATGGCTTCGGTCACGATACGCAGTCCAAAGCGGTCGCGGATCTCCGCCATGATTTTTAAGCCTTCAACACCCATTCCTTGAAATGCATATGGCGATGTCCGCGGCTTGTACGCGCCGCCGCGAAAGAATTTTGCACCGGTGCGCTGAACACGCTCGGCAATGGCAAATGCCTGCTCCCGGCTTTCGATTCCGCAAGGTCCGGCGATGACTGCCAGTTCGGTGCCGCCGATCACGGCTTCAGAATCATTGCTAGGCAGGCGCGGAAAACGGATCACCGTGTCATCTTCTTTCACGTCACGGCTGACCAGCTTGTAAGGCTTGCTTACGCTGATGACCTCGCCGACCCCGGGCATCTCCTCAATGCTGCCAGGATCAATCGTGCCCTGATTGCCGGTAATACCGATAGCGACGCGCTGCGCGCCGGGCATGGAATGGGCCTTGTAGCCCAGCGATTCGACTCGTTTACAAACGGCCTGCACCTGTTCGTCGGTGGCATGGGCCCGCATCACTACTAACATCTGGCAGTCTCCCG
>JAOAPL010000370.1 GCA_025462925.1 Acidobacteriaceae bacterium | reverse complement strand
GCTAGACTTTAGCCACGATTGCCTCAGTCCGGCTCGCACCAGCGAGTGCTTTCTACTTTCGTAATTGGACCAAAAAGACAAATGGCTGGTTCTATTCCGATTCAACCCTGACCACCGATGCGGCCTTTTCCCAGTTCATTACCCCGATCGATGGTGCGGCCTTATCTAGAGGTTCAGTGAACTTCACCTGGACCTCCGTATCAGGCGCGTTGGCAAATTTCCTTTATGTGGGCAGCTCGCCGGGTGCAAGCGATGTGTACTCCAGTGGTGAGGTGCAAGCGACGGGCATCCGCGTTGTGCTTGGTCCGGGCAGATACTATGCGCGCATTTGGACGAAGAAGACTAGCGGCTGGTATTACTCCGACATCAGCATCGTCGTGCAGTGAAACCGTGCTCTTCTGCTAAAGTGCGGGGATGCTTCTTAAGACAATCATAAGCAAACCGATGCATCTCTTGTTTGCGGAGACAGCATGGCGCTTGCTCAAAAAGCAGCGGCAACGGGGTTTTTCGAAGCGGATTGTCGCCGCTCCCTCATCCTTAAAGTTTCGACCGTTGCGGTATTTTGACCTGCAACGTGATCCATTACAGGGTGGTGTGTTCCGTGCAACTCTCGACTATGCCGATGCGATTTGTCGAGGCGAATTTAACTTTTTGGGCTATCCATGCGCGAAGCTCGGGCGATATCCCGACTGGCACACGGATTTTATTTCGGGCGCCAGCTGGCCTCGCGAACCTCAGGTAGCCGTCGTCCGCCACGACGGCTCGGACGTGAAGGTACCGTGGGACCTATCTCGCCTCCAATTCCTACCAGTCCTTGGCAAGGCGCACGTTCTCACAGGCGAAGAAAAGTATCGCGCACGAATCTGGGAACTGGTCGATCATTGGATCACGGAAAATCCCACGGGTATTGGCGTGAATTGGGCCATCGCAATGGAGGCGGCGCTCCGTGCGCTCAGCCTTTGTTTTACGCTCGACTTGCTGACGCCGTTCCGGCCCGAAGAAGCGAAGATGGTAGAGCGGATCACTTGTAGCCTCTGGGAGCACCTGCTGTTCATTGAGGCTCACAGTGAGTTTTCGTTCTTCATCCGCAGCAATCACTACCTTAGCAACATCGTGGGCCTGCTGGCGCTCTCCGCTTATCTCGAAGGACCGGGAATGGACGCCCGTCGCGACAAGTATGCAGGTCGATTGCAGCGCGAAATCTTTTTCCAGACTTACGCTGATGGAGCCGACTTCGAAGCCTCCATGGGCTACCACCTATTAGTGTGTCAAATGTTTACCGCCGGTTACAGAATTATTGAGCGCGCTGGCCTGAGCTTGGATCATCGGTTCCGAGAGAGGCTGGAACATATGCACCGCTTTGCTTGGGAGATGGCTGACGTGCAGGGGAGATTGCCGCACGTCGGTGACTGTGATGACGGAAGGGTTGAACTGCTGGTAGATGACCTGGAACAGATGCGGCTTCCGCTCGAGCAGCGGAATTCGCTTCAGGTTGCTGGTTTCCTCGGCGTAGGCGAACGGTTGTTTGGCTACGGTCAGCAGTTCCGAAACGAAGATGCCGAGTGGTATGGCATCGTCGCTCCCGTGGATAAACGAGGTATCCGTCCGCGGGTGACCCTTGCTCCTGATTGCGGAGTCGCTCGAGTAAGCTCAGACCCTGCCGAAGTCTGGTTTTTGACGATGCCCAACGGCATCAAGGGCCGGGGAAGCCACACCCACGCGGACAAGCTCAGCGTCCTGCTGCAACTGAACGGCGACCCGGTGTTCGTCGATTCGGGCACTGCTTGTTATACGCGCGACGCTGCCTTGAGGAATACCTTCCGCGCCACCGCCGCCCACAACACCATTCGTGTGGACGACGCCGAGCAGAACAGCATCGATCGTGCGTTGTTGTTTCGCGCCGGCAACGAGGCGCGGGTAAGCGCAATCGAGATACGCAATGAGGAGGGTACCACCGTCCTTCGCGCCAACCATTCAGGATACGAACGAATTGGCGTCTCGCACGAAAGGACGCTGCGAATCAATGCGGAGTCTGTTGAGATCAGGGACGATCTTGCCGGCACCGGCGAACACCGGATTGACTTGTTCTTTCACCTTGGCTCAGGATGGGATGCAAGTGCCATCGAGAGCCAGGGCGCAGAAGTCGGATTTCTGCTGACTAAAGACAGCCGCGAAGTGCGTCTTTGGAGTCGCTGTCCGTCGGCGGCGAATGCAGCCGCTGAGCCAGTGCTACACTCGCAAACATACGGATTTTTCTTTAGCGCCCAATGCCTACATCTTCAGATACAGGCCAGTCTGCCATTGCAGATCCAAACCCGGATAACGTGGAAGTAAACGGTTACGGCATCTCTGGCAAAAGCATCATCTGCTTCGCCGGAGAGGACTGGTGGTACCATCACCCGCATTCCAAGAACCACATCCTGAAAAGGTTGGCGAGGGACAACAAGGTTATTTTCGTTAATTCCTTGAGCATGGGACTGCCATCGCTGAGCAATCCTGATTTCTTTAAAAAGATCCGCCGTAAGCTGAAAAGCTACACGCGTTGGCTCAAGCGTGTGCCCGAAGGGCTATTCGTGATGACTCCCATCGCGATTCCCCTATTCGGCTCCTCTCTCGCCCGCGTCGTGAACCGTTTATTGCTGCGGGTGCAGATGCGGATGGCATTGAAATCCTGCAATATGCAAGATCCCGTGGTCTGGGTAGCGATTCCGACAGCCGCCGACATTGCCGAATGCCTGCGTCCCAAGGTTCTGCTCTATCAGATTTCGGATAAATACGACGCGAATGAGGACAGCGTATTGTCGCGGGACGTGATCCGTGACTTGGATCAACGCCTGAAACAGATGGCGGACGTCGTGCTCTACTCCGGGCGTAAGCTTTACGAGGAAGCGCAGGAAGAGCACCGGTACTTTCTCGAGCAGGCGGTCGACTTCGAGCACTTTGCCACCCCATCCGTAGAGATTGCGCCGGAGGTGGCCGACATCCCACATCCTGTATTGGGTTATTTCGGAGCCATGGACCACGTGATGGATGTGCAATTGATGGCCGAGGTAGCGCGACGACGCCCTCACTGGCATTGGGTGATGTTGGGGACCAAATCCAACGCCATCCAACTCAAGTTTTCCAATATCCACTTTCTTGGCGCCAAGCCATACTCTGACCTGCCGAAGTACGTGGGTAAATTCGACGTTTGCGTCCTACCCTGGCGCGCCAACAACGCTTTCACCAGTTATGGCAGCGCTATCAAGGTCCGCGAATACCTAGCTACGGGGAAGCCCGTCGTCATTGCGCCACTTCCGGAATATCGTGACACTCCTGGGCTGCGTCGCTACACCACCACCGAGGAGTTCATTCAGCAGGTAGAAGAGGCACTGGCGAATGACTCAGAAGCCGATCGCCGGTTCCGCCAGTCCGTCGTTCGCGACGCGACGTGGGATACTCGTGCTCGTCAGTTAGGCGATGTCATCGCCGCCCTGCTCGCAAAGAGAGAGTCGCAAAGCGCCAGGCCTTAGGACAAAAGGAAAAATCCCCTAGCAAACTGTAGTAACTGCTAAACAATCCAGAGTTCCTGTAAAATCAGTCTCTCCTCCATTCTTGGCGGCCTGCGCACCAGGCTTCTGTGTCTGCATCATTTGAATTAAATAATTGGGATGGTTAATGCGCGCACTTCTTGAAGATGTAAAGACTGGGCACATTCAGTGTTACGAAGTTCCTCTGCCGGAATTGCGTCCGGGCGGAATCCTCGTCCGAACTCATTTTTCCAGTATCAGCGCCGGTACCGAGCGAGTGAAGGTCGAGACCGGAGAGAAATCGCTTCTGCAAAAAGCGATGGCCCGCCCTGATCTCGTCAAGCAGGTGATTGAGTTCGCGACGCAGAACGGCGTCAAGGCGGCTTACGACAAGGTGCAAGCCCGATTGGAGACCCTCTCCACGATGGGCTACAGCGCCGCCGGTGTGGTGCTTGCGGTAGGCGAAGGCGTTACAGAGTTCCAGCCTGGAGACCGCGTTGCGTGCGCGGGAGGAGGCTATGCCAACCACTGCGAAATCAATTTCGTCCCGAAAAATCTAGCAGTTAAAGTGCCGGATACTGTACCTCTCGAGGCAGCGGCGTTAACAACCATTGGTGCGATTGCTATGCAGGGCCTGCGGCAAGCACAGCCGACGTTCGGCGAAACGGTGCTAGTCGTCGGCGCCGGTCTCCTTGGTGTACTCACCGCACAGATGGCACGCGCAGCCGGTTGCCGTGTCATTGCAATTGATCTTGATGCCTCGCGAGCGGTCCGCGCGCAACAGTATGGAGCGCATTTGGGGCTCGCGGCGGACGACCCGGCGCTGGAAGCAAGAGTACGCGAATTCTCGCACTATGGCCCG
>JAOAPL010000326.1 GCA_025462925.1 Acidobacteriaceae bacterium | reverse complement strand
CTTCATGACCGTTTCAATCACGTGCTCGTGCGCGAGGGCGTTCTCTCTTGTGGGGTCGAAGATGAATACCGATGTCTTGCTTACGACAGCCGCAACGTCGCCATGATGGACGCTGTAAACCGATTCGCCTGCGCCGCCCATGCCGGTCTTTCCAAAAGTTGCCTGCTGGTTTCCCTGGATGATTCCATAGACGTAGCGCCCTTCGACGCTGGACTGTCGATCGGACGAGGTGGGAGGCATGACCGCGAGTTGCGACTCGCGCGGCGCATCGATCAATGCCAGTGTGCCCTTGCCGTTGGCAGTCGCCTTTGCGGGCGCACTTTTGGCGGTCGCTTTCTTCTTCTTTGCTGCGGTGCCCTTCCGCGCTTTGCTATTTATCTTCGTGGGCTGCTTTTTTGAACTCATGTTCGTTCCTCAAGAAGGCCGATGTGGTGCTTAGGAACTCTGCTATATCGATGGGCTTAAAAAGCACTCCGATTCCATCTTTTCGGGCCTGTTCCGTCGTTTCTAATGTCGCATAACCGGTAAGAAGGATGGCGGGCACAGCCGCCTTGCGCGCCCGGGCTGCGGCGATCACCTCAAAACCGGTGTGTTGCTGTTCCAGAGAGTAGTCACAGAGTATCAAATCGAACTCTTTTTCTGTGATCGCCTGTTTGGCTTCCTCGGATGAGATGGCGGCCGTCACCGCGTAGTCCTGCTGTTCCAGGATGAGCTTATAGGTGATGAGCACCGATGACTCATCGTCCACCACGAGGACGCGGGGCTTGCCGGCCATTTTTTTCATTCCAGTCGTCATAGCCTGACCATGGGCAGATCAATTTTAAAGACCGTGCCCGATCCAACTCTGCTGCGTACAGAAATTTTGCCCGCGTGGTTCCCGATGATCCCTTTTACGATCCACAGACCCAGGCCCGTACCCTTTTCACCTTTTGTTGTGACGAAGGGCTCAAATACTGTGTTGACAATGTCGCGGGAGATGCCGGAGCCGGTATCAGCTATCAGAATGCGGATCCATCCGTGGAGCCCGTCGGAACCATGAATCTGTCGGGTGCGTATCCTGAGTTTGCCGCCGTCGGTCATGCTGTCCTTGGCATTGATAACGATGTTCGAAAATACCTGGCGCATCTGGTCGGCAGAAACCACGGCAGGAGGCAGTTCCGCGTATTCCTGCACCACTTCAATGTTGGACCGTTGCAACTGTCGCGCAAGCAGCAGGAGGGTATCTTCGATGAGCGTGTTGATGTTCACCGGTTTTACCGATTCCTGATTGCGATAAAGCCCCAGCATCTGCCGGACGATGCGGGCTACGCGCTCCGTCTCTGACTTCAATATTCCATAGATGGGTTCGGCTTCCGGCTGCACTTTTCCGGCAAGAAGATAGATGGCATTCTTGATCGCTTCCATCGGGTTGTTGACTTCATGGGCGATGGTGGCCGCCAGACGTCCGGCGGAGGCAAATTTCTCGATCTCAAGCATGCGCCGCTCGACCTTAAGCTGTTCGAGCTTGCGTACCGGCGACCAGTCGCGAAGCACAGTGACGGTGTAAGCTACCTGGCCGCGCTCGTTGTAAATCTTTCCGGAGCGCGCGTCATATTCGGTCTGCTGTTGCGTGCTTGCGTCCGTAAACCGTAGAGGCTGTGTGATCGTCTCGGCGAAGGAGTTGGTGAAGTTGTAAACGTAGGCATCCAGTACCGCTTGGTTGGCCACGTAAATGGGATCTACTGTGTTTCCAACACCAAAGAGCGCCTCTGCCAAGGGATCCAGCAGTACGACTGTTCCGTCACGATCGCAAACGATAATGGGGTCGCCAACGTTTTCAATGATCAGATTCAGGCGATCGCGGTCCTGGCGAACGACATCTTCCGCGGTGCGCAACTTTTCGTAATTCGCTTGCAGCTCCTGGTCTGCACGACGCAAATCGGTCACGTCCCGCATGACCGTGACCAAGCCTGCGGGCAAGCCTTCGCGGCTGAAAGAGGGCACGCATACCGCTTCAAAGAGCAGTTCTTCGCCTTCGCTTGGATCCACCAGCGTAAGGTCGCGATGCGTCTCCGTCCCGGAAATCGCCATGGAGGAGAGCGCCGCCGAAAACAGCATATTGTTCAACTCGATCGCGCGAACCAGGCCTTCGGTAGTCTCATCGGGCAGTTTGAAGAACCGGGCCGCCGCCTGGTTCTGCATGACCACGCGGAAATGCATGTCCGTGAGGATCACCGGATCAGCCATGCTCATCATCACCGCGTTCATCTGCGAGATGGTCTCTTCCATATCGCGCATGCGGTTGTAGTAATGCTCGATCTTAAATAACCGGCCGAGATAACGGTTTGCCAGTTCGACCAGCGCGCCCAGTTCGCCGATGGAGCGCGCGGACGTTTTCTTTGGAAGTTCCACTAGAACGGCAGCCCCATACGAGCGCATTTCGCAGGTCTTGCACTGCTGCCCATCCAGGCTCAGCTTACGGCTTCCACGGAAGTTTTCCGTGGCCAGACATTGCGGCCGACGCTGCCGATCGGCCTCCCAGCAGAGATTCTGATTGCGATAAATGATGGGATGGCAATAGAGCGGACGCGGATTTGAGGAGGAGCGCGCGATGATGTCAGGATTCAGCGTATGGAAGACTCCGATGAGGGGATGATCGGAGTAAAGAGAAGTGCGAAACTTCTGCAGATACGCGTCAGAGCACTTGATTCCGGCAACGGGCGAGACTTCCCCAGTCTCGAAGTTGGCGGATAGGACGAAGGCCCGCGGATAACCCAACCGGACGATCTCTTCCATCAGGATGGGGAATATCTCGTCGGAACGCTCCGCGTGCAGCAGGCGCAAGGCGGCGGGAATGCGGAAATCCGCGTCCTTCAGGACATTTCCGCTGCCTTTCACCAGTTCCAAAGATTTCACACGCATTTGCGGCGTTGCCAACAGAGTCGTCCCTCCTACCGCCAGTTTCGAGGGGCTTCAGCAAATTCTTGCCAGCCCTCTTAGCGGCGCGAAGCGACGCGTCGAACTTTTTTCCTGACTGGCCGGCGAACGGGCTCAATCGATTCAATGGTCTCAACTTCCTCTGTTTCGAGCTGAGGACGGGAGACGAGTCCGGTAAGTCCGACTGCATCGGCGTACTTCAGGTACGTATCGATGGAAGCCACCACGACACGCGCTTCAACGGTGATGAGGTCGATTCCGACCAGTGAAATGCGGACCCAGGCGTCGATAACGATGCCTTTGTCGAGGACGCGATCAAGAACGTCAATAAGACTTGATCCACCGGATACTCGCTCAACTGCCATTACATGACTCCTTCAGGCTCCATCCGTCTTACTTGCGTCGGCTTGGTAGCTTGCTCTTTTTTGAACTTTTTACTGCGACTTTCTTGCGCACCACTCTTGCTGCGGTCGGATTAGGCGCCGCCACGTTCGTGCGTCGTACCGTCTGTCTACGCTTGGCCCCCGGAGGAAGTCCGAGATGTGAAATTGGCGGCAACGGGGTGGTCAGGTTCGGATCATGCTTCCACCAGTTCAGCCCGATCTGCTCCGCCTTATCCACCGAACAAACCAGCAACCGGATCCGGATGGTCAGCAATTCGACATTGGCCAGTGACACGCGAATATCGCCCGCGATCACCAATCCTTTGTCCAATACGCGATCCAGGATATCGATCAGGTTTGTGGTGCCGGAAACTGTGGGTACTCGTTCCATATCAGTGACGGATTCTTTCTGCAGCCGAACTCCGGTGTGAAGCATGGGAACCGGGGAAAGGCAGATTACAGCATCCTAGAGCAGTTGTGAATAGCACATTTTAAAACTTTGGGGGAGGGTCACACTGCTATTGGATTAATGGTATTTAGGTCGTGAAAGTTTGAATCCTGAGTC
>JAOAPL010000250.1 GCA_025462925.1 Acidobacteriaceae bacterium | reverse complement strand
CGGGCTCGCCGAAGACGAACTTCGCCGGCGGATACTGGCGCTGGTAGGTGCGGATCGGCCAGGCCTTGTCATACATATTGAAGACAGGCGAGACCGACACCAGGTCCATGCTGGCTTCGTAATAGGCGTCGAGCGTGCCCACATCGGGCCAGTAGAGCGCTTCTTTCTTGTTCTCGTCGATGAAGTTGAAAGAGTGCACGCGATATTCGGTCAGCAGATTGGGCAGGATGTCATGCCCGAAGTCGTGAGTGGAGTCGGGATCCTCGGCGTCTTTGAGGAGCGCGGGAAGCAGGACGTCGGTGTTGAACAGGTACACGCCCATGGATCCGGAGACCATGTCGGGATTGTAGGGAGAGCGCAACTTCGTCTGCTTGGGCTTTTCTTCGAAGCCGATGACCTCGCCGTTCTGCTGGATGTCCACGCAACCGAAGCGATCGGACTCGCTGGGATCGATCAGGATAGTTGCGAGGGTGACGTCGGCGCCGCTGTCTTTATGATGGCGGAGCATCAGGTCGTAATTCATCTTGTAGATGTGGTCGCCGGAGAGAATCAGGACGTGCTTAGGCTCTTCGCTGCCGATGGAATAAATGTTCTGGTAAACCGCGTCAGCGGTGCCCATATACCAGTTGTCGCTCACGCGTTTCATGGGCGGCAGGATCTCAATGAATTCACCCATTTCCGTGGCGACGACGTTTCCCCAACCTTCGCGGATGTGTCGGTTCAGGCTCAGGGCCTTGTACTGGGTGAGGATGTAAACGTGACGCAGGTCAGAGTTGATGCAGTTGGAGAGAGTGACGTCGATGATGCGGTAGATGGCGCCGAAGGTGACAGCGGGCTTGGCGCGGTCGCGCGTCAGAGGATACAGGCGCTCTCCAGCGCCACCGGCCAGCAGGACTCCAAGCGTATCTTTCATCGTCGTTCGTATTCAGCGATGCGAAATCTAGCAGATGTTGCCGGGCGCGGGCCCTGCACCAAGCGGAAATGTTAACACAGCGTTGGAATAGGGATTTGCGATTGCGCCGAGTGCCAAAACAATATCGTACGCGGGGTTTGTTCATGGTACTGTTTAGCACATTATTTTCGGCGGATTTGCCCCCCAATGACCAGCTTCTCGTCCACTCCCACCTCCATTTCACAAAAACTGCTCGCCTTAATGTTGTTTAGCGTTTTGGCTGTAGCGCAGAGCCAAGCCCCTGCGGCATCGCAGGGAGACAATACTGAAACAATAATCAAAACGCGTACGCAGCTTGTGCTGCTCGATGTGGTCGCGACCGACCATTCGGGGCGTCCCGTTACCGATCTAAAGCGCGAAGACTTTACGGTTCTAGAGCGCGGCCAGAAACAGCAGCTGGCCTTTTTTGACATGGTGGACACGGCTACGCGATCGCCGATGCCGGCAGGCAGCACGCCAGCGAAGTTGCCGCCGGGTGTCTATTCGAATCATTCAGTGCAAATAGAAGGGCAACTGACCGTGCTCCTGCTGGACGCGCTGAACACGCCATGGGCTGACCAGGCGTATTCGCGCCGACAGATGTTGAAGTATCTGCAGAAGAACCATCAAACAGGACAACGAATGGCTGTCTACGGCCTCACGACCTCGCTGAGATTGTTGCAGGACTTTACTGACGATCCGGAGGTCCTACGACAGGCAATCGACAAGCATCACGGATCCACTTCTCCTTTATTGACGGACGCAAGTGACCAGGTATCCACCATAGGTGTGCCTGATCATACGGCCGCATCGCTTACTGCTTTTGAGGAAGACCAAGCGGCTTTTCAGACGGACATGCGCGTGCACATAACGGTGGAGGCGCTGAAAGCGATTGGCAGACAGTTATCCGGCTACTCGGGACGCAAAAAGTTGATCTGGGTCTCCGGGTCATTCCCTATCAACCTTGATCCGGGAGAAAACTCAGGTTTCAGTTCGCAACGTTCTTACGGGGACGACATCACGGCAACCACGTCACTGTTGCGCGATAGCCAAGTCTCGGTCTATCCCATCGACGCGCAGGGCTTGGTGCCGCCGCCAATGTTTAGCGCAGCCGAAAGCGGCAGAGGCCGCAACGGGCAGGTGATGAAGGGGGCGCAGCTCGGTGCGGAGATGTCCCGCCTGTCGGCATTGGCAAACGCCGCCCATGTTTCAGCCAATAAGATTGCCGACGATACTGGTGGTCTTGCGTTCTTCAACCGCAATGATCTCGACAATGCGGTGATGAAAAGCGTGGCGGATGGTGCGATCTATTACGCGCTCTCATACAGCCCTGAGGACAAGAGCTGGGACGGGAAGTATCGCAAGATCGACGTGAAAGTGAACCGGCCCGGAGCGGAATTGCGATACCGCAAAGGCTATTTAGCCGTCGATCCCAATGTGGTTCGCCAGGCCAATTCGGACATCGCTCGTGAAATAGCTCCTGCCTTGACCGGTATTTTGAACGCCAGCGCTCTATCGTTTTACGGCAGCGCACGTCCGCTGATAGAGAAGCAACCTGATACAGATTCAACAAACAAATCCAGCGTCGGCGGCACGGGAAAACTGAAGGTTGACGTCCGTTTTCTGGTGGATGTCCGCGATATGCTTTTCGATCTCAGCAAGGAGAAAAGACAGCATTGCAATATAGAGTTTGTAGTGGGGGTCTTCGCCGGAGACAAGTACGTGAACTCCACTGAGCAACAGCTCAATTGCAATCTTGAGCAATCTTCATACAGCCGCATGCTGAAGGAGGGAATGGTCTTTCGGACGCAAGCGGCGGTGCCAACAGGCAAGTCGCGCCTGCGGTTGCTGGTGCGCGACAACCAGACGGGCAAAATGGGCAGCTTAGATATTCCTTATTCCAATGAGGTCGCGGCGAAATAGCCGAGGCTAGTGCCGCACCTGTTTCTCTGGCGCTGAAGCCGCAAAGAAAAATAGGCCACATCTTGGGACAGAGCTGCGCGCCGTAATCCGTGCAGACTAAGACTCTTTTTTTTAAACCTAGGCGCAAGCCAGTAAGATGAGCTTATCGACGGGATCTTAAAAATATTTAGCTAAGAATCCCTCCGAATAACACTCAGAATTCCAAATTCCAGCATCGAAGTCAGCAACGCTCTCCCAAATGATTTTTTTGGTAGGATAATTCCCGTGATGATGACGAAAATCCCGAAAGCGAAACTCTCTGAAGCACCAACAGTTGGCCGTGGACTAGAGATCGAAGAAGTTCGGCTCGTCAGCGACCTGCGAATCATGCACTCAAAAGTCGATGAGCTTTTTCAGGTGATCTCTAGCCTTAAGAGCCGTCATGATGAAGCCTCCATTCATAAGTACGCAGACCAAGAAGTCCTCACCGCGGACATTGAGCGGGTAGACGCCATCTACATGTGGTTTCTCAGATTGAAAGAGGAATCGCGGAAAACCTACATCGGCGGGAGGAAATAACGTTCAATCCCGATTTCCAAAGCCCACCTGCGCGGTGGGCTTATTTATTTTGCGGAAAAACTAGGCGGCTTTTTCGTCCACTGAGATTTTCAGGGACTTGAGGAATCGGACGTCGTGCGCGTTGACCTTTAGTTCGGGGTCGCCGGAAGTAGTGTCGGGAACGGCGTCAACATCGTCAGCGGCTTCAGCTTCCTGGCGGTTGAATCCAACCGTGGCTTCGAGAACGAGGAACACGTCATATCCCTCTGCCTTAATGCGGCTGTTGACTTCGGCGATCTGGTCAGAGTTGGCCAGAGTCTCATTAATGGCGTCGCCGAGTTCCTTCATTCTTTCTTTCATGTTCTCGTCCAAGACTGCCTGCTTTTACCGAGGACTGCTCGTTCCATAGGTTGAGATGCCAAAGGTGGGGCTCGGTTTGGCTGAGGCAGCTTTTAGCTATTAGCCTTTAGCTCTTGAGAGTTAGCCAGACGACCCGATTGTGTCGCCCCTCCGGGGCTCGACTCTGTTTATTCACACTAGCTATAAACATTTCGCGCTTACGGCGCGAGCGAGCTATAACTTTCGCGGCTACGGCGCGAGCTTGGTTCACGCTGGCTGCTAGAATCGGGGCGTGGGCGATGAAAGCACAACGCGGGCAGGGGCGAGATCGTCGTCAGCTGCCCCTAGACCTTCAGCTCCCATGATGCGCGCTTTAGGACGGGTGAGCGGACGTGCCGTGGGGAGCAATCGATTTGTAAGGGCGGGCTTCGTTGCCGCAGAGACAACGTTGAACTCGCTCACGCGGGTGCTCCATACATTGTGGTTGGAAGTAACGGGATTGTTCTTCCTTGTCTTCGCGGCCGTCGGAGCGATCGCAGCAGCAAGCGAATACCGGGCATATGCGGCGGGGAAAGTGGCTGCAAACAGGGTCGCGGTTGCGGCAGCCTTCACTGTAATCTTCGCGTATTTTGGGATTTCATCATTTTGGCGGTCACGACGGAAGAGCAGCCGTTAGCATTCAGCATTTAGCATTCAGCCGTTAATGTCATGGCATTGCGAAAAGGCAAGTGCAAGACAAAGGCGCAAGATTCTTGGCGCACGAATATCGGTGCAATCAATTCATGTCTGAAAACAAAAAGTCCGGGAAGATGAATGCTGCTGCCACCGAGCGGCCGGGGATCAAGCCGGTGTATACCGCTGCGGATCTCGGCGATTGGGAGTACGAGCGCGACGATAATTATCCGGCGCAGTATCCGTTTACCCGCGGGGTGCAGCCGACGATGTATCGCGGACGTCTGTGGACGATGCGGCAGTACGCCGGAATGGGTGATGCCGAGGAATCGAATCGTCGCTATAAATATTTGCTCGCGCATGGCACCAGCGGGCTGAGTGTGGCGTTCGATCTGCCGACACAGATCGGGATGGACTCTGATCATCCGATGGCGCTGGGAGAAGTGGGGAAGGTCGGCGTCGCCATCGATTCCATTGAGGATATGGAGCGATTGTTCGCGGGCATCCCTCTGGAAAAAATCTCGACGTCGATGACCCTCAACGCGACGGCATCGATTCTGCTGGCGCTCTACATTGCCGTGGCAAAGAGAACGGGAGCGGATGTCCGCAAGCTCTCCGGGACGGTGCAAAACGACATCTTGAAGGAATACATCTCGCGGGGAACGTACATCTATCCGCCGAAACAGGCGATGCGCATCATCACTGACATGTTCGCGTATGCCAACGAGAATGTGCCGGAGTGGAACACCATATCCATCTCCGGGTATCACATGCGCGAAGCGGGATCGACGGCGGCGCAGGAAGTCGCGTTCACGCTGGGCAATGGGATGGCTTACGTGCAATGCGCAATCGATGCAGGGTTGGACATCGATCAGTTCGCGCCTCGGCTGAGTTTCTTCTTCAACGCGCACAACGATTTTCTGGAAGAGATTGCGAAGTTCCGCGCGGCGCGGCGGATGTGGGCGCGAATCATGCGCGAACATTTCAAGGCGAAGAGTCCGCGATCGTGGATGCTGCGCTTTCACACGCAGACTGCCGGTTCGACGCTGACGGCGCAGCAGCCGGAAGTTAACATCGTACGGACCGCGATCCAGGCGATGGCGGCGGTGCTGGGCGGGACACAATCACTGCATACGAACAGCTATGACGAGGCGCTGGGACTGCCGACCGAGGACGCGGCGCGTGTGGCGCTGCGAACACAGCAGATCATCGGCTACGAGAGCGGCGTGCCGCAGACGGTGGACCCGTGCGCGGGTTCATACTTCATCGAATCCCAGACGGATGCGATCGAGAAAAAAGCGAATGAGTACCTGGCGAAGATCGATGGCATGGGCGGAATGTTGAAGGCAATCGAGCGCGGATATGTGCAGCAGGAGATACAGAATGCCGCGTACGAATTCCAGCAGGCGGTGGATACAAACAAGGCTATCGTTGTCGGAGTAAACGAATTTCAGTTAGAAAACGAGAAGGCCATCGCGATACAGCGGATCGATCCCGCGCTGGAGGAAAATCAGGTAGAGCGCTTACGCGCGCTAAGAGCGCGGCGGGATATGAAGAAGTGGGAGTCGGCGGTCGCGGATGTGGAAGAGGCGGCGCGATCAGGGAAGAATTTAATGCCGCACATCATTCATGCGGTGGAGAGTTTTGCGACAGTAGGCGAGATTGCCGATGCGATGCGAAAGGTTTTTGGCGAGCATCGCGAGGCGGTAGTGTTGTGAGGCGGTTTCTCGTTTCTGGTTTCCAGTTTCTCGAAAATCAAAGGCAACAGCAAGATCGTGAACCACAAAGGCGCGAAGGGTACGAAGCTTTCACTTGGGCATCCAGGTTAAATCTCACTCTGCAGCAAAGATTTGCTTTTAATTTTGG
>JAOAPL010000201.1 GCA_025462925.1 Acidobacteriaceae bacterium | reverse complement strand
TTTTCCCGTTGGGATCCGGCGATTCTCGGCGCCATCGCCAAAAAGCAATTCATTCTTCCCTTCGCCAGCATTGGCCCGCTGGAACTGATTTTCGCCCTCAGCATCATTTTGCTCTTGATGCGTTTTCTGCTTTTTTCGGATGCCGTTGGTGCAGGACTGGTCTGGGCGTTGGTCGCTCTCTCCGCAGGCCTGCGAAATCTCGGCCTCGCCGAAGCCTACATCGCACTTTCAGGACTGGTAATCGGGATTTGCGTCATCGAGCGTTCGCATTGGATCGCTTACCATGACGAACTCACCGGACTCCCCGGCCGTCGCGCCTTCAACGAAGCGCTTGCCGGACTGGGCGTCGTTTACGGCATTGCCATCGTCGATGTCGATCATTTCAAGAAATTCAATGACACCTTCGGACACGAAACCGGCGACCAGGTACTGCGAAAAGTGGCGGCATCGCTCTCCAATGTGGGCGGTGGAGGCTCTGCATACCGCTGCGGCGGCGAAGAGTTTGCCCTCGTTTTTCCTGAATCGAATCTCGAAGACTGCAAGTACTACGCCGAAGAAGTCCGCAAGTCGATCGAGGAAGATACTTTCTTCGCGCGCGGGCCATCGCGCAGCAATCGTGAACGTCCTGAACGCAGGACGGCCGCCGCGCGAGGACGGCACTCATCCGCCGTGGAAACTTCTGTCACGGTAAGTATCGGGCTTTCCGAGCCCGCACGCCCCAACCAGGACGTGCAAGAGGTCATCGCCGCCGCCGATAAGGCACTTTACAACGCCAAGCACCTCGGGCGAAATCGTGTTGAGGTCTTCTCGCCACGACAGGCGCGCAAGACAAACCCTGCAAAAGCCACAGCGAACAAAGCGCCGGCATCGAAAGTCTAGTACCCTCCCGCTGAATTATTTTCCCATTCTGCTGTAACCTTTCTGCAAATCCCCGGTTATCACCTATGAAAGACGAGAAACAAGCAGCCAAATCCGCGGAACGCGTACAAGAACAGCCCATGACGAATTCGCTTCCCGACGAGGACCTGATGTTTCACGTGCGCAATGGCGTGGGCGAATCCCTGGGCGAGCTCTTCAGCCGATACCAGGATCCCTTGTTCAGTTTTTATTGCCGGCTGACGGGAGATCGGTCGCTCAGTGAAGACCTGGTGCAGGACGTCTTCTACCGGATTTTGAAATACCGGCAGACTTATCGTCCCGGGACTTCATTCCGCACGTGGATGTACCAGATCGCTCGCAACGCCCGGCTGGACAGCATTCGAAAGGAACACGTGCAAAAGGACCAGATGAAAGTACCGCTCGAGTCCGACATCGCAGCTCCCATTCCCACGGACCGCGTCCAGCAGGAACAGGAAGCCGCCTTATTGCATCGCGCGTTGATGCAATTGCCCGAAGAAAAAAGAGAGATCTTGGTGCTCAGCCGCTTCCAGGAACTCAAGTACGACGAGATCGCACAGTTACTCGGATGTGAAGTGGGCACTGTGAAAGTGCGCGTCTTTCGCGCGCTGAAAGAATTGAAGACGGCCTTTCAACAGCTCGAAAGCCAAAGAGTGGTGAAGTCACCTCTCGGGAGCCAATCATGACATGCAATGAATTTGAAGAACTCTTGCCTGATTTTCTTCACAAGAATCTCAGCAACGAAAAACTCGAAAACATCAACGCACACATTGCGCAATGCTCCGAGTGCCGCGATATGGCAGCTCTCTGGGGAAAGCTTGCCTTGCTCCCCAATGAGCAGGCGCGCCCTGCATTGCGCAGTCGTTTTGAAGCAATGCTGAACGCCTATCAGGAAGGCCGCTGGGAACACGACAAGCTCAAGGCCGCACGAAAGAAATTTTCCATCGCATGGAATTTGGGCGATTGGTTCCATTCACCCGCCGCCCAACTGTCAGCTGCAATGATCTTTCTGATGGTAGGTCTGGTCATAGGCAGGGCCATGGACAAACCCGAAGCAAACTCGCACGAACTCGCCGCCTTGCACCAGGAAATTACCAGCATGAAGCAGTTGGTTGCGCTGTCGATGCTGCAGCAGCAGTCCGCAAGTGAGCGCCTGCAAGGCGTGAATTGGAGCTTGCAGGTCAATAAGGCTGATCCAGAGATTCTTTCTGCGCTGCTGCATACGCTGCGTTTTGACGGCAGCGTTGATGTCAGGCTTGCTGCTCTCGATGCTCTGCGCCGCTATGGCAGTGAGCCGAAAGTCCGCAAAGGCTTGGTGGACGCATTGCAGGCACAACAATCACCTCTCGTGCAGATAGCGCTGATCGATGCGCTTGTCGATTTGCGCGATGCCGACGCCGTGCAGCACATCAAGAAATTTGAACAAACCCCTAACTTAAATCCCACCGTGCGTCAGCGTGCCGAGTGGGGCATCAACAAATTGAGTCGAGGATAGCTCTATGCGCGCAAACAGAACTCTCATATCGGTACTGGTCGCTATTGCCCTGACCCCCGCGACGCCGCTGATCACTAGCTCAGCCGCAGCGGTCTCCCACGATCACGATCGCTGGGACTCGGAGATGAAAGTCAAGGAGCAGGAGACGATAACGAAGTCGTTTCCAATGACCGCAGCAGCAGAGAAGGCTTTAGAGGTCGACAACGTATCCGGGTCCATCCATGTGGTGGCGAGCACGGCCAACGAAGTCCAACTGGTTGTCACAAAGACGATCCGTGCAGATTCGAAAGACAAGGTTGAGCTCGCAAAAAAAGAAGTGACGCTCGACATCACTCAGGATAAGAACTCCATCCGCCTCTACGTGAATGGGCCGTTCCGCTGCAATTGTCAGGATTGCGCTCATTGGGACCATGATTCCGGCTACGTAGTAAAGATGGACTTCCAACTCCAGGTGCCTGCCACCACAGATCTCAAACT
>JAOAPL010000196.1 GCA_025462925.1 Acidobacteriaceae bacterium | reverse complement strand
TCACGCTGGCGGTGGCGTTGCTCTCAAAGAATTGGTCAAATGTTGGCGTGTTTTGGGCAGCGCAGATGTTGGGAGCTTTCGTGGGCGCGAGTCTGGTTTGGCTTGTTTATCTACCGCACTGGAAAGTAACGCCCGACAAAGGTGCGAAGCTGGCGGTCTTCTGCACTCAACCGGCGATCCGAAATATTCCCGCAAACCTGTTGTGCGAGATCCTGGTTACGATTTGCCTGATTGTGGTCGGCTTCAGCTTTGGAAGTAAGGAGCTGGCGCCTGCGGGTTTGGCTCCTGGATTCAGTCCCTGGTTTTGGGGAGTCCTGGTGTGGGTCATTGGCTTGAGTCTGGGCGGTCCGACCGGATACGCAATCAATCCCGCTCGCGATTTTGGCCCACGTGTCGCCCACGCCGTCCTGCCGATCAGCGAGAAGGGTGGGTCGGATTGGGGGTATGCACTTGTGCCCATCGTTGGTCCGCTGATCGGCGCGGGGATTGCTGCAGGGATCATTAAGCTCGTCGGCATCAGTTGATTTAGATCATGACGAGATATCAATCATGAATCGAGCCGAGATGTGGAGCCGCGCCCGGGCGCACGAGAACGCCTGGGACATGATCGTCGTGGGCGGCGGAGCTACTGGCGTTGGTGTCGCAATCGATGCTGCATCACGCGGATATGAAGTGTTGCTGGTCGAGCAAAGTGACTTCGGCAAGGGCACTTCCAGCCGCAGCACCAAGCTGGCGCACGGCGGCGTGCGCTATCTGGAGCAGGGAAACATCGGGCTAGTAATGGAAGCCCTCAAGGAACGTGGGCTCCTGCTGCAGAACGCTCCTCACTTGGTGAGAGATCTTGCTTTTGTCGTCCCCAATTATGACTGGTGGGAGACGCCGTTTTACGGGCTGGGGTTGAAGCTCTATCAACTTCTGGCCGGCAAGTACGGATTCGGCAAATCACGTTTGCTGTCGCGAGAAGAAACGCTTGAACGTCTGCCGACCATCAAGACCGAGGGGTTGCGTGGCGGCGCGGTTTACTACGACGGGCAATTCGATGACGCACGCCTGCTCATCCATATGGTGTTTACCGCCTTCGAGCAGGGCGCAACCCTGCTGAATTACGTCGAAGTCACCGGGCTGACGAAAGACGATCAGGAATTTGTGAACGGCGTCGTGGCGCGCGACGCAGAAACCGGAGAGGAATTTCGCGCGACCGGGCGCGTCGTGATCAATGCCACCGGCGCATTCAGCGACCGCCTGCGCCGCGCAGCCGAGCCGGCAGTCGCGCCCCTGATCATGCCCAGTCAGGGCATTCATCTGGTCTTCGGGCCAGAGTTCTTGCAAGGCGAAAGCGCAATCATGGTCCCACACACCAGCGATGGGCGCGTGCTGTTCGCGATTCCGTGGCACGGCCATACTCTGGTGGGAACCACCGACACTCCAGTCTCCGCGCCGCCGCTGGAGCCGGTTGCCACAGAGCAGGAAGTCGAGTTCATCCTCTCAACGGCGCGGCAATATCTGGTTAAGGCTCCGACGCGCGCTGATGTGCTGAGCGTGTTTGCCGGCATTCGGCCTTTGGTGCGTGCGCCGGGAGCGGTTAATACTGCTGCTCTTGCGCGCGATCACGTAATCCACATCGACAGTTCCGGGCTGATGACCATTTGCGGCGGGAAATGGACCACATACCGGCACATGGCAGAGGATTGCGTTGACCAGGCAGCGACTCTGGCCCAATTGCCGGAAAAGCCCTGCGTGACGAAAAATCTCAGCATCCACGGCTCTCATAGCTCAGCGAAGAAAGTTGGCCCGTTTGCGGTATATGGTTCCGACGCCGCCGAAATTCGCAAGCTGGTCGCGAGCGATGCTCGATTGGGAGAACCGCTGCATCCGGCATTGCCCAATATTAAGGCTGAAGTACTGTGGGCAGCACGTCACGAGATGGCGCGCACGGTGGAGGATATGCTGGCGCGGCGCACCCGCGCGCTGTTCTTGAATGCGCGAGCAGCGATGGAGATGGCCCCGGCAGCGGCAGATTTGATGGCCTCTGAACTAGGCTGGGACGAAACTGCAAAGGCCAATCAGTTGGCGGCATTCCGCGAAGTAGCTGAAGGTTACGTGCTGCGGCGGTGACCCAATCACGTACGCTCATGTCCTCCACCTGCATAACGCATTCAGTGTGTGCTGGGTAGTGGGCGTGCATCAAACGCTCAGAGTGACGCCCGCGATGGAAGCGGGACTTAGCAATCATGTTGGGACTCTGCAAGAATTAGTGGGATGCTGGACGCACGGGAAATACTTAAGGCGGCCTAGAGTGTGCACCAACAGTAACTTTTACACGATAATACCGATCTGCTAACATAAACTAGAGCTATATTCAAGAGTGAAGAAAAGGCGAAAACGCTAAATGCAATTTAGATTTGACATCCGGAAAACCATTGCAGCAGTCGCCTTCCTGACGGAGCGCGAAGGCGGGAGTCTGGATATGTTTCTCAGCTTGAAAATGCTCTATCTGGCCGACAAAGAATCTCTTATTCGGTGGGGAAAGACGATCACGGGAGACTCCTTCGTTTCCATGAAAAATGGCCCTGTGTTGAGCGAGGTTTACAATTTATTCAAAAGGGAAGGGCCAACGGCAGACCAGAAAGAATGGGACACTTTTTTCAGCGAACGAGTCAACCACTCGATTCGGTTGCTTAGGTCGGTGGATGTTGAGATTCTGTCCGAGCGCGAAATGGAGCGATTAGAAGAAGCTCGTCAACAGATTAATAAGTTTGCGCCTTGGACTGTCGCTGATTGGCTGCACAAGACTTGTCCAGAGTGGGAAGACCCGCAAGGAACTTCGATTCCGATTGATCCCGACGTGATCCTTCGAAACGCTGGAAGGACGGAAGAAGAAATTGAGACGATTGAGGAATCGAATCGGATGTACAACCAAGCCAAAAAGCTACTAGGCGTTCGCTGAGATTTCAACATTCCCAAATGAAACTTGGCGACGCATTTTTAATGTCTGTCCCTCCTAATTTTGATCGAGAGCACCTGTGTTTCGTGATTTCTGACCCCTCCAAAAATTCAGGGACGTTCATTGTCGTTAACGTTACAGGAGATAAAATTAGGGCCGGAAAGGAATGTCCTCTTGTAAAGGGCGACCATCCTTGGATTACAAAAGAGTCCTTTGTAACTTTCACTGATGCGATGGAAATAACGCCGGAGCTGGCCAAAAACATTGACGCACTAATGGGAACCACGATTAAATCACAGCCACCCTTGGCCCCGGCAATACTCACGAAGATCGTAGAGGCAGCAAAAACCTCAAAAGCGATCCCGATAGCCTTCAAAAAGTATCTCTAGATTTCAAAACAGCCCACTACCGTGTGCTGGGTACTGTTCAAACTGTGACAGTACCCGTGTGCTGACTTTCATTGACACCGCGCGGCGCAGAACGCTAGAATCATCGGTTACAAAGAGTCCTTTCGACCGGTCCACACCCAGCAGAAAACATGGATGAGACGCTCAGACAAATAGGCGAATTACTGCTCGGTTCCATTCCTACGGTAATTCTTTTTG
>JAOAPL010000124.1 GCA_025462925.1 Acidobacteriaceae bacterium | reverse complement strand
TGGCTTGATAACTCTCCGGGGTTACATCGGCAACCGGACCGGGGTCGCCCACGGTGCCGGCGTTATTGACGGCAATGTCGAGGCGACCGAAGCGGGCGATGATCTTGTCGACGAGACTCTTGACTTCTTCTTCATGCCGCACGTCGGTGCGCACAAATTCGGCCTCGGTACCGAGCTTGCGCAATTCAGTGGCAAGCTTTTGACCTTCATCTTCGTGTCGGCCGGAAACAACAACCCTCGCTCCATCATGCGCGAAAGCCACGGCGGTGGCGCGACCGATGCCGGTCAGCGCGCCGGTAATTAAAACAACTGGTGAACTCATAGCGACTATCTCCTTGGATTTGGAAACCCATGCAGGTCAAGCATGACTAGCGTCCGCCAAAGTCCGCTCCGGGTCAACTCACAATCACTCACTTAGATTGCGGCGTTAGGCGGTTGAACCATACTTTGTTAAGCTGGGGAGCGATGCCTAGCAAGCATGGGAGTAGGAATGGAATTACGTCATCTCCGTTATTTCGTCGCGGTTGCCGAGGCGGGAAGTCTGACAGTCGCAGCGGGAAAACTGCACACCTCGCAACCTTCGTTGAGTCGGCAGATTCGAGATCTTGAGGACAAGGTAGGCGCCCAACTCCTGAACCGCAGCGCTCGCGGCATCGAACTGACACCGGCGGGTCAAGCCTTTCTCGATCACGCCCGCTCAGTGCTATCGCAGGTTGAAGCGGCGTCCGAAGCTGCGCGCCGCGTCGCCCATCCCGCCAAGCCGTGCTTCGCGATGGGCTTTCTTACCGGACACGAATTGACATGGATGCCCGAAGCCTTGCAGATTTTGCACGACGAACTCCCTAACATCAACGTGATGATTTCGAGTCAATACTCGCCGCAGCTCGCGAGTGCCCTTTCGAAGGGAACCGTCGACGCAGCTTTCCTGCGACGGGAACGAGGGATGCCAGACTTAGCGTTCCGTCTTGTCGTCAAGGAGTCCCTGGTGGTGGTCTTGCCTCGCAATCACCGCCTCGCTGCGCTCAAAGCCATCAGTCCGGGAGATCTAGTGGGCGAGACATTCGTGACCGTCTCGAACACGGCTCCTGTATTGCGTGTGGTCATCGACAATTACGTGAAGCGATCGGGAATCAATATGACGCCAACTCACGAGGCGGACCACCTCGCCATGGGAATGTCCTTAATAGCGTCGACGCGCGGCGTAGGACTGTTACCTGTTTACGCGCAGAACTTTCTCCCTCGGTCGGTAACGAGTCGCCCTCTCGAGGGAAATGCGCCGACTATCGATCTGGTCCTCGGCTACAAAAAGTCGAACCAGTCTCCCATCCTGAAGCTTTTACTTTCGAGATTGGACGAGTTGGTCGCTCGCGCGTCAAACAAGACCCGGTAAAACTCGAAATGCATTCTAGCCGGGGAGCGCCTGACGGTAGCCTGCCCTGAGCGAAGTCGAATGGGTGCTTTTCAGATTGCTCTGTCATCCTGAGCGAAGCGCAGCGAAGTCGAAGGATCTATGCATTTGATCCTTCTGCCGGCGGGAGCGCGCGACTTGCACTGGTACTCAAAGCTCGGGTGGCGCAGGCCTTCAGGCCTGCACTGGAATGCAAACGAGAAACGGCTTTAGCCGCTGAGGTCGAGATCGAAGGTTCGGTGCCCAAAACCAATGAAACAACCCCTGACTACTAACTACTAGCTACTAGCTACTGGTGTGAAGCACACCCGAGCGCCGGAGGCGTGACAAAGCGAAGCGCTTAGCCCACCGCGTAAGCGGTGGGTTCGTGTCTCTAATGAATCCGAGCCCCAGCGGGGCGGCAGCCCTCCGACATGACCGACTCTTTAGAAGCTGTCATCCTGAGCGGAGCGCAGCGGAGTCGAAGGATCTGTGCATTTAGCGGTGCCGCGAGCGTTGGCTGTGTGGCGGGCGCAGCGCGCTCGGTAGAAGCGCTGGCCTTTAGGCCAGCGACTCGTCGCCTAGAAGTCCTGAGCGAAGTCGAATGGGCGAAGCTAACGTGGGGATTTCAGCTCCGTCGAGCCACGCGTTCGAAGCTCATGCGATGACTCGTGCACCAGCACACACGAGCGCCGGAGGCGCGACAAAGCGAAGCGCTTAGCCCACCGCGTAAGCGGTGGGTTCGTGTCTCTAATCAGACCGAGCCCCAGCGGGGCGACAGCCTTCCAACATCAACTTAATTAAGTTGGAAAATAATCTCCAAGTCCGGGAATTGAGGCGGGCGCAGCCCGCTCGGTGGAAGCGCTGGCCTTTAGGCCAGCGACTCGTCGCGTAAAAAGTCGCGCTTTAGCGCTGGAATCTTCTGGCACTAACCGTGGCTATTTTGCATCGACACCGTGCAAAAGGTGCCATTCTCGATTAGTCTGGAAGCTATATGGCTACGCTTCAACAAAAGATTGCAGACACATTTCTTGAGAAACTCGAGAAGTCCGAACACTTAAGCTCCGCGACAATCGACCAGATCCGAAGCTTACTCGCCAAGACTAAGACACCGAAGGCGGAGGACTTCGTGAAAATCTTTTCCCTTCCTGCTGGCGGTGACCTGAAGTGATCAAGCTTGAATCCATCCATATCGAAGAATTCAGAGGCATTCGGAAGCTCGATCTGAATTTCGCGAGGGAGAGGTTCGCGATTTCTGGCCCAAACGGCTCTGGAAAAAGCGGCGTCATTGATGCGGTTGAATTCGGACTTACGGGGCAAATCGGACGGTTAACCGGAAGAGGGACGAAGGGTCTCTCTGTCTTGGAACATGGCCCCCAGGTCGACAAAACAAAATTTCCCGATGCCGCCTTCGTAAAACTGAGTGTTTTTCTTGTGGAGCTAGGCAAGTCGGTAACAATCACGCGAAAGGTCTCATCCCCGAAGAAGCCCAAAATTGAACCCTCTGACGATGATGTAAAGGCTGCACTTGCAGAAATAGCTGATCATCCGGAAATCACGCTTTCACGTCGTGAAATTCTTCGCTTCATACTTGTCGAACCGACCAAGCGTTCCGAAGAGATTCAAGCGATTCTGAAACTCGATGAAATTGGACAGACTCGGAGTTCGCTAACCACTGCACAGAACAAGCTCCAGAGTACGCACAAGACCGCCACTGCACTGGTGCAGTCCGCCCGGGATGCGCTACAAATGCACCTTCAGATTGCGACGCTACGCGCAGAAGATCTATTGGAAGCCGTTAATAAGCGGCGGAAACTGCTCGGTTTGTCGGAACTGGCGGAGCTGACGGCAGATACAAAGCCTGATGCCGGGCTTTCGGCCGCGGCCAAAGCGCCCGACTTCAATAAACAATCAGCCCTCCGCGACTTAACGGCGCTTTCCGACGCAGCCAGGCAATTCCACGATCTCGCCAAAACTGAAGTGGCCGCAATCGCTTCTGACTTCGCGAAACTGGAGGCGGATCCAGCTCTTCTCGCAACATTGCAGGGGCGGTCGTTGATCGAGAAAGGGATAGATCTAGTCCACGGACCCCAGTGTCCCCTCTGCGATACGCCGTGGCAGGATGAGCAGCACCTCCGAGATCACCTGAAAGAGAAGTTAGCAAAATCCGAAGCAGCCGGGAAGCTTAAGCAGGCGCTGCTGAAAAACGGTGCGGTCTTGGCGCAAGAGGCTGTACTAGTAGTTGGCCTCTTGGCGTTAGTCCAAAAGATCGCGGAATGGCAGGGGGAGAGAGAATTCTCGCAGCTCCTGAATGTATGGAGAGTTGAACTGGAAGCTGTGAAGAAAAAACTCGAGACTGTGGAGGGACTTACAGCACTGAAAGATCGTTTTGATACCGGCTGGCTTAAAGTGCCAAAGACACTTCCTAAGAGGCTGAAAGATCTCACTGACAAGGTAAACGCCATTGCTGATCAGACAGCAACTCTGGATGCGCAGACGTTCCTGACGACTGCACAGGTTCGCCTTGGCGACTACCGGGAGACGATGAGAAAGAACAAAGCCGCGTCGGTCGCAGCAACTACCGCAAAGGTGGCGTACGAAATCTACTGTAGTGTGCTAGAGGATGAGCTAAACACGCTCTACGACGAGGTGCAGGAAGACTTCAGCACATTTTATCGTGCGATCAACGAAGAGGACGAAGCGCAATTCACCGCAAAACTCACCCCCAGTGAAGGCAAACTCGATTTCGATGTCAACTTCTACGAACGCGGCCTTTTTCCGCCCGGTGCTTACCATAGCGAGGGCCATCAGGACGGTATGGGTGTCTGCCTTTATCTCGCGCTCATGAAGCGACTCTTCGGAGATCGATTCACGTTCGCGCTTCTGGACGATGTTGTTATGTCTGTGGACGCGGGACACCGATATCAGTTCTGCAAGTTGCTAAAGATGCATTTCCCCAACACTCAATTCATTATTACCACGCATGACCGTTTTGGCGGTGACGAGGCCTGCCGACTTCATCTGCTCGGCCCACAAACGGCGAAATCTGTAAATCCTGGCTTTATGTCACGCCGCGTGGGACTCCCGAGTCGTTGCGTTGCGCCTGCAACGCGACCAGTCTCAATCTGAAGCCCAGGCCAAAGTAGGCTTCCTGGCCCAGCGCGCACTCAGAGAAACATTTTCAAGAGTTCACTGGAACCGGTTGTAGCATATAGCCAACTTGCCTTGACTTTTCCCTTCCGATTAGATAATGTTTGTATGTATATATTATCTTAAAGCTATGACACCTTCCCGCACCTGCATCCACACCAAAACCAACGGAACCCAATGCGGCTCACCCGCCATGCGCGACGAGCTCCGATGCTACTTCCATTACAAACCACAAAAGCCGCTCACCCGACTCGCTGGACTTTCGACAATCTCCAATCCCGCAGACCGGGCGCTAGTCTTGGACAAGGTCTTCCGCGCCCTCGTCAACGGACGAATTGACCCCGAAGTCGCCCGGGCAATGTTGTATGCTATCCAAATCTCAATGCAAACTTAATGGAATGAAGATTTTGCGCGTAACCGCATTTCTTTCTATATTTTGCGATGATTTTGTTACGTAAACCATTGATTTAAATAGATCACAAAAATTAGGGGTGGGGGCCGGATGAAACTACTGGTAATTGGTGCAGGCATGATGGGCTCGGCCGCCGCTTATGACATGGCGCGCGCCGACGACGTTGAATCCGTCACCCTCGCCGACGCCGACGGCAAGCTCGCCAAGTCCGCCGCCGCGCGCGTGAACAAATTGAACGGCAACAAGAAGGTCCGCGCCGTCACGCTCGACGCGTCGAATTACAAAGCCGCTGGCAAACTCATGAAGGGACACGCGGCCATGCTCTCCGCCGTTCCCTACTTCTTCAATGTCGGACTTGCCAAAGCGGCCGTTGATGCCCGCTGTCATTTCGCCGACCTCGGCGGCAACAACACCGTCGTCCGCAAAACGTACGAGCTATCGAAGCAAGCGGAAAAGCGCGGCGTCGCCCTCGCGCCCGATTGCGGCCTCTCGCCCGGCATGGCTTCGATCCTCGCGGGTGAACTCTTCCGCCGCATGGCCGGCGCGAATGGAAAAGTTGATGCGCTGAAACTTTACGTCGGCGGACTGCCCGAAGATCCCCAGCCGCCGTTTTATTACCAGCTGGTCTTTTCCGTGAATGGACTCATCAACGAATACGTCGAGCCGGCCAAGGTCCTACGCAACGGAAAGATCACCGAACTCGAGCCACTCACCGAAACCGAACATTTCAGCATCCCCGGATTTCCCCCGATGATCGCCTTCCATACCTCCGGCGGAACTTCCACCATGCCGGAGACATTCAAAGGACGCGTCGGCGAGTGCTTCGAAAAGACGTTGCGATTTCCATCGCATTTCGCCATGATCCGCTCGCTTTACGACCTCGGCTTCTTCTCCGGCAAAAAGATGAAGATCGCAAAATCCGAAGTCTCTCCCCGCGAGGTCACCTCACAGATCTTTCTGGATAAATTCACCAGCGACGCCCCCGACGTCTGCATCATGCGCATTGAAGCGCACAAAGACCGACGCGTCGCCGCCTTCTCCATGGTTGACCATTACGACCCCGCCACGAAGATGACTGCGATGATGCGCACCACCGCCTGGCCCGCGTCCATCGTTGTGCAGATGATGGCCCGCGGAACCATCGCAAAACGCGGCGGCATCAAGCAGGAGACCGACGTTCC
This sequence comes from Acidobacteriaceae bacterium, assembly GCA_025462925.1. GTDB lineage: Bacteria > Acidobacteriota > Terriglobia > Terriglobales > Acidobacteriaceae > JAICLA01. Next base: position 5,635 of record JAOAPL010000124.1, on the reverse strand, counting down.
CGCGGAGATATTCCTCTCCGAAATGGAGCACCGCGGCATCCGTATCGAATTTGCAGCACGGGAATCGGCCGGTAAATAGCGCATCTTGGCGTTATTCGATGCCCATCCCGATGCTACTCAGTGCCATCGTACCCATCAGAAATTGTTCGACAAATATCGGTGCCGCAGCCGCTGGATCGGGCGGCGGTTAATTCGAAATTAGCTTGCGGGTAGCGGAGAATATTTACTTCTCTTCACAGGGTCTGCTATCTGTTCGCTGAACCAAAGGCCGTCTTTTCTCCGGGGCGGCCTTTGCATTTTCATTCGTTTACGCAACTTAGATTTTGCGCAAATTGACGCTTGTCTCAGCCCACCGCAATTCAAGGCTGAACATCGTACTTAACAGAAGTCACTCCAGAGGAGAAATGGAATGAAAAGCATCTTCTTACTATTCTTGATTGCTGTACTCAGCCTCGCCGTCGCATGCAACAAAACCCGCGGCAACGAAAAGAACGCCTCGACCAGCAGCGACTCGCAGTCAGCGCAAAGCACAGGTGCACCCGATCAATCTGCCTCTCAGGCTGGTGGGCAAATGAACAGCGCCGATCACGAATTCGTGATGAACGCAGCCAAGGGCGGCAAAGCTGAAGTAGAGTTGGGAAACTTGGCTAGCCAAAACGCCTCGAACCCAGCAGTGAAGCAGTTCGGCCAGAGAATGGTTTCCGACCACACCCAAGCCAACAACCGGTTGCAGCAGATCGCCCAGCAGAAAGGAATGTCTCTGCCCGACGATCTTCCCGATGACGCTAAACAGTTGAAAGACCGCCTTACACAGGAAAAAGGTGTCCAGTTCGATCGCACGTACATGCAGAACATGGTGCAGGACCACCAAAAGGACGTCGCAGAATTTCAGCAGGAAGCCGACCAGGGACAGGACCCCGACATCAAGAACTTCGCAGCCACTACTCTGCCTGTTCTCAAACAGCATCTCCTACTGGCGCAGAGTGACCTCAGCAAGATCCAAAAGTAGTTTTGAGCAGCTCGCGTGAAAAGGCCAACCGCAGTGGTTGGCCTTTTCATATCTTTTTTTTGCCGCCGACAATCGCGCTCGGGACACCTTCACCGTCCGGCGTTCATCAAAGTACAAGGACTTCTTTCACCGGAGATGATCACATGATGCGCGCACTGACTTTGATCTTGGCTCTCACGATGGCTTTTTTAGCCGGCTGCGGACAACACCTCGCGCGCACTAAAAAAGAAGAGGACGTCTCTCCCAAGCAGGTGGCGAAAGCCGCGGAGTCGTTCAATTCGGAATCGGATTTCCTGCAGAAGGCGGCACGGGAAGAACGCTCGCAGATCGAATTAGGACAACTTGCCCAATCAAAAGCTCAGCGACCCGAGGTGAAAGCTTTCGCTCAGCAAATGGTCAAGGAGCACACGCAAATGTCGAACGACTTGGAAAAGCTCGCGGCCAGCCAGAACGTGACCGTTCCTTCCGACCTCGACAGCTCACAAAACGAACTGAAATCAATGCTGCAATCGCAGTCGGGCAAAGACTTCGACAAGAATTATCTGAACGCTGAGGTACGAGCACACGAGCAGATGGTCAACTTGCTGGAAGGAGCCATCCAGAAAGCCCAGAATCCGGCAGTAAAAGATTTCGCTACAGTGCACCTGATCACCGTCCGCGACCACCTGGACGCGGCGCAAGCACTCGCAAAGAAAGCTTAGATTGAGAGTCTAGTACTCCGCCATCTCTTGCATCGCCTCGAACAAGTGGCTAGACTGCGGCAGGATCACATCCTCGAGTGCGGGTTGATATGCGACAAACGTATCCATCGCGGCCACCCGCTTGACCGGCGCGTCCAAATCGTGGAAGAGTTCGTCAGAAATCCGCGCTGCAATCTCCGCTCCATATCCCCAGCTCAGCGTGTCTTCATGCGCGACGATGCAGCGATTCGTCTTCCGCACTGACTCGGCGATTGCTTCCCAGTCATACGGACTCAGGCTGCGCAAGTCGATCAGTTCGACGCTCACGCCATGCTCGCGCTCCATCTTCTGCGCGGCTTGCAGCGCGCGCGGAACCACCGCTCCGTAAGTGATCACGGTCATGTCGGTTCCTTCACGCACCGTCTTGGCTTTGCCGAAAGGAATCGTGTAGTCGGGACCCGGATATGGCGCGCGGCCAAACGTCTCGCGATACAGCCTCTTGTGTTCCAGAAAAAGCACAGGATCGTCGCATCGGATCGCCGTACGCAACAGTCCATTCGCATCCAGCGCATTCGACGGAAATACCACGCGCATGCCGGGAGTATGCGTGAAGATGCTCTCGCCGCATTGCGAGTGATAGATTGCGCCTCCGGTCAGATACCCGCCGATAGCGACACGAATCACCGCAGGCGACGAGAAATTCCCGTTAGAGCGCCATCGGATCAGGGGCAGTTCGTTGCGAAGCTGCTGCATCGCTGGCCAGATGTAATCGAAGAATTGAATTTCGACAACCGGCTTGAGTCCACGCGTAGCCATCCCCACCGCGCGTCCGACGATATTCGCTTCCGCCAGTGGAGAATTAAAGACGCGGTCCTGGCCAAACTCCATCTGCAATCCGGCCGTGAGTTTGAAGACGCCGCCCTTCCCTTTCACCTGCTTCTGCTTGAGATATTCCTCGCGACTGCAATCGGCAACGTCCTCGCCAAACATCACGATGCGCTCGTCGCGACGCATCTCGTCTTTCAGACACGCGTTGATGAGGTCGGCCATCGTCTTGTCGGCGCCCTCAGGCTTCGGTTCAGCGGCAAACTCTGCCCCGGTGGCATCGAGATCAGGCGAGTAGATATTCTTGAGGATCGCCGACTTCTCTGTCGAAGGCAGCGCCGCCACCAGAACGCGGTCAGTCGCTTGCTGGATCTCTTCTTCGACCGCCTTCTCCAGCTTGTTGATGCCTTCTTCGTCGAGGATGTTCTCGCGGATCAGGAACATCTGCGTGCGCGTGATGGGATCGCGTTGTGCGTCCTTCTGCCGCTCGGAATCCGGGCGATAAAGTTTTTCATCATCTGAGAGCGAATGCGAGTACGGACGAATCACATGTCCGTGTACAAACGCCGGGCCTTTTCCGCTACGGCAATGCTCCACGGCTTTGACCATCGCACCATAACTCTCGACCGGGTCGGTGCCATCGATTTCCGCAAAATGGAAATTAGGAAAATTCGCGATCAACTTGGAAATATTTCCGCCTGCCGTGTTCACTTCGACCGGGACAGAGATCGCGTACTCGTTGTCTTCGCAGACGAACAAAACCGGCAGCTTCAAATTGGCGGCAGAATTCATCGCCTCCCAGAACTCACCCTGGCTGGTAGTGCCGTCGCCGGTGGAGACGTAAACAACTTCATCGCCGCGAAATTGCACGTCTTTGAATTGTCGATAATCCTTTTGTTCGCTGGACTTGCTTGCGGCTTCGGGGTGCTTGGAAAAATATCGTCCTGCTTCCGCGCATCCCACGGCTTGCAGGAATTGCGTTCCTGTCGGCGACGACTGCGTCACAATATTCAGCTTCTTGTGTCCCCAGTGCGACGGCATCTGCCGGCCACCAGAGCTCGGATCATCCGCCGCGCCCACCGCCTCGAGCAACTGCTCTTCTGGCGTCATCCCCAAAGCAAGACAAAGCGCGCGATCGCGATAATAAGGATAGAACCAGTCATAGCCTGAGCGCAGCGCCATGCCCGCAGCCACCAGCAGGGCTTCGTGTCCGGCGCCCGAGATTTGAAAATAGATCTTCTGCTGGCGTTTGAGCATGATCTCGCGGTCATCAAGACGGCGAGAGAGGTACATCAGCCGATAGAACTCAATAATCTGTTTCTTGGTGAGCCCCTGGTATGTCTTTTCGGTCTTGGGCTGAATGGTCTCAGGCTGCGCGGTCGCGGCTGCCTTCTTGGGCTCTGTCTTGGTTACGGCCATGCTCTCCTCAGTTGGGTCGGACGGGTATGGGAGTACCCTCCATTTTAACGTGTTACGTAGTTCGGCGGATATACTTGTTTGCAACCCATCTCTGTGTGAATTGAAGAATGATCACCATCAATCGCCCCATCCCCAAAGACAAACTCAAGCTCCTCATCTTCGACCTCGACGGTACGCTCGTGGACTCGCGCAAGGACCTCGCGAATTCCATCAACGCCATGCTCGAAAATTATCATCGGCCAAAGCTGGCCGACGATGTCATCGCCACCTACATCGGCGACGGCGCTCCCACGCTGGTTCGCCGGTCTCTCGGATTTATCGACGACCATGATCTGCGACCGAAGGAAGAAGAGTTTATCGAGGACGCGCTGGTCTATTTCCTCGAGTACTATCGCGAGCACAAGCTGGACTTCACTTATGTTTATGACGGAGTGATTGAAGCGCTGCAATCGATCTCCGCCAGCGGCAACGGTGTGCGCTCGATGGCCGTCCTGAGCAACAAGCCTGTGAATCCGTCGCGCGCGATCGTGAATGCGCTGGGTCTGAAAGATTTCTTCCGCTCGGTTTACGGCGGCAACAGCTTTGAGACGAAGAAGCCTGATCCGCTCGGTGTGAACAACCTGCTTCGCGAAGCGGGCGTGGCGCCCGAACAAGCGGTCATCATCGGCGACTCCGATATCGACATGATCACTGGACGCAACGCCGCAATATGGTCTTGCGGTGTGACTTACGGGCTTTCGCCGGAGACATTGACGCGAACTCCCGGCGACGTGATGGTCGACTCCCCACGAGAGTGGGTCGAAGTTTTCTAATCCGTATAAATCCGTCCGGATCCGTGGTAAGTTTCTGAACTTGCAATGAACGATCTTACGGCCAAAGAACTTCGCACGCTGCGCTCTCTGCGCACACCCGCGCGCATCCAGCGGTTTCTCGACGACATGCCTTATCATCACGGCGAGACCGCATGGTCGCCGCGCTTGGTCTTGCAGCATCGGACTGCGCATTGTCTCGAAGGCGCTACCTTCGCTGCGGCGGCCCTGCGGGCCAATGGCTTCCCGCCGCTACTGATGGATCTCGAAGCCCATCGCGATGACGACCATGTCCTCGCTATCTTCCGCGTCGACCGGCACTGGGGCGCAATCGCCAAGTCCAACTTCTCTGGCCTTCGATATCGCGAGCCTGTATATCGCAGCCTCCGTGAACTTGCGATGAGTTACTTCAACGATTACTTTAATCTTTCCGGCGACCGTTCCCTGCGGGCATTTGCCACCCGTCCGGTAAATCTTTCACGCTTCGATTCGCGGAACTGGATGACCTCACCCGAAGACCTCTGGTACATCGCCGACCACCTCTGCGAAATCCCACATACGAATGTTCTCAAGCCAGGCATGGAAAGAAAACTCGCACGAGTAGGCGCACGCGGAATGGCAGCAGGTATGGTGGGCAGACAGTAAGCGCTTTTCTGTGCCTACCGTGCATCCGCGGTGAGTTGACGTTCTCGGTATAATAAAAGATTGCACTCACCTCGAAATTGCAACCTGTGGGGCTCACTTTGTTTTGCTTTATCCGCTTTTATCCTTCTTTGATTCGCGGTTAAAGTTTTTGACTCTATGGATTTCAAACTAGTCAGCGACTACCAACCTGCCGGCGACCAAGGCCGCGCCATCGACGAACTCACCAAGGGCATCTACGATGGCGACAA
>JAOAPL010000084.1 GCA_025462925.1 Acidobacteriaceae bacterium | reverse complement strand
CAGCACCAATGGCGTGCTGATCAACGGCACGCGCATTCCCGCAGACACAGCCCTCAATGACGGAGACGCGATCAAGATCGGCGTTTATGGGCTGAAGTTCGAGCGCTTCAATGATTCCGCGCTGATCGTAAAAAAAGCCGAGATCCCATCCACACTCAACCACGTGCTGAAGGGCGAGTTGCAGTTGTCCCTGCGGTCGGAGGCGATTGCGGCCAACACTTCGCCATCTGCGATGCTGCAGAGCATCCGCAAGCTGGAACGCGAGAATTACCTGCTGACCGTCCTCTACGATGCGGGCAAGGCGCTGAATTCGAAGCTGTCGATCGATGACATCGCTGCGCAAGTGATGGAGCTGAGCTTCCGCATTGAAGGCGTGGAGCGAGGATTCATGATGCTCTTCGACAAAAAAGGCGAGGTGTGGCGGGAAACGGAAGTGAAGTATCGCGATGCGCCCGCCGCGGGAGCGGTGGACCAACCGCGGATCATTTTCAGCCAAACCATCCTGGAGCGGATTAAGAGAGAGCCTCAGCCGATCCTGATCACGGACGCGAGTGAAGACGAGCGGTTCAGCGAGAGCGAGAGCCTGAAGATCTCGGGATTGCGCTCCGCGATGTGTGCGCCGCTGGTGGGATCACAACGCCTATTTGGAATTTTGTATGTGGACAACATGCAGCGCAAGGCCGCATTCACGCAAGAAGAGCTGAATGTGTTTTCGCTGGTGGCGACGCAGGCGGCGAATGCAATCGACAACGCAGCGGCGCATGAACAATTGGCAGAGAGCGCAGTGCAGAGGTCGGCGCTAGAACGGTTTCTTTCGCCCGACGTCGTGGAGATGATCGCGGCTGATCCGACCGGAGTGAAGCTGGGCGGCATCAATCAGAAGGTAAGCGTGATGTTTGCCGACATCCGCGGGTTCACCAGCCTGAGCGAGCGGATGGCGCCGGAGAAAATCGTAGAAGTTCTGAACGAATACTTCACCCGCGTGACCGACGTGATCTTCGATAATGGCGGAACGCTGGACAAATATATCGGCGACGCGGTCATGGCGGTATTCGGGGCCCCGATCAGTAAAGGCAATGACGCGGTGAACGCGGTGAAAGTGGCGGTCGAGATCCAACGATTGCTGGTGGAGATGAACCGTGATGCGTCGGCACGGGGTTGGCCGGAACTGAAAGTTGGGATTGGCATCAACACGGGGATTGTGACGGCGGGGAACATCGGGTCGCCACGCAGGATCGACTACACCGTGATCGGGGACGCAGTGAATACGGCATCGAGATTGATGTCGAATGCCGCGCCCGGACAGATCATCATCTCCAAAATGACAGCCGAAGAGCTGAACGGAAATTTTGCGATTTCGGCGTTGCCGCCGTTGAAGGTAAAGGGCAAAGCGGAACCGTTGGACGCTTACAGCGTGGAGTGGGAGAGGAAAGCGGCGGGTGCTTTGCAGTAGGACACAAACCTTGAACCACAAAGGCGCGAAGGGCACAAAGGTTCACAAAGGAAGATTGGGTATAGTGCGGCGGGTGCAACCCTCTACGATAGAACCGAGAACGTCGGGTGCCCTCAGGGGCTAAAGCCCAGTGCCGAGTCTAAGTTTTTATGCAGGCCTAAAGGCCTGCGCCACCCAATTCAAAATAAAAGCGCTCACGAGGAGCGCTTTTTTTTGCTTACGGAACTGCAACTACTCTTTCTTTGGTTTGGTGCTGGTGGCTTTTTCGGTGGTGTCGCTCTTGGCCATGTCTTTCTTGTTCTGCTTGGCGATGACCTTATCGGAAAACTTCTTGTAAGCGGATTCCGGAACGATGTTGCGCGAGACGAGTTGCCGCTTATTGGCATACGGACGTCCGGCGATGATCTTGTCGGCGTAGGCGTCGCCGATTCCGGGCAGTGCCTTTAAGTCATCCTTGGATGCGGAGTTCAAGTCCACTTTGGCTTCCGACTTGTCCTTTGCGTTGTCGTCGGTAGCAGCTTTGGCCGTCTTGTCAGAACTGGTGGACTTCTTGGTCTCGGTTGCGGTTTGCGCGAATGCGAGTGACGAAAACAGAATCGCCGACATCACTGCCATTAGGAGTTTCGCTAGGGTTTTCTTCATATCGCCCTCCTTGGGGGTTGCACAAATTCTACTGCAAACGCCGAAAATCGGTCTAAAACCAGCGTTTCACCTTGAAATAGACGAGCACGGCGACGGTGGAGAGAGCCATGATTCCGACCGTATAGGCCAGGGCGTGCGGGGAATGCTGAAATGGAAGCGGCAGGTTCATTCCGAAGAATCCTGTGATGATGATCAAGGGCAGTGCCACCGTGCCATAGATAGTAAGCACCTTCATGACCTCGTTGGTGCGGTTGGCCACGGCGGAGAGATAAATGTCGAGGGAGCCGGTGAGCAGATCACGATAGGTCTCGATGAGGTCAACTGTGCGAATGAGATGATCATAGACATCGCGCAGGTAGGGGTCGAGGTCGTCACCCAGGATTCCGCCTTCGCGTCGCATAAGCGTGTTCACCACTTCACGCATGGCGTTGGCTTCGCGGCGGAACTCGATGAGCTTGCGCTTCAATTCAAAGATGCGCTTGAGCATGACCGGGTCCGGGTGTTCAAGGACCGAACTCTCGATCTCTGAAGTTTCGTCTGAGAGCTTGTCGAGCACGGGGAGGTATCCGTCAACGATCTCGTCGAGGAGAATGTAGAAAAGCCGGTCTACGCGTGTGATCTTCTCTTCGACAGCGCGGGCGCGGACGCGATCGATCCTGTCGGCAGGCGTGTGGACGGTGATGATAAAATCGCGCCCGACGAAAATGTCAGCGTCGTCGAAATTTATTCCCTTGTCCGGGTGAAGGTGCTTGAACACACAAAAAACATAATTCTCATGCTCGTCAGTTTTGGCGCGCTGGCGACCGTGCCGACAATCTTCTATTTCGAGTGGATGGAGGCCGTAGCGCTGGGCCAAATCATCGAGCGATGGAGAGGCCGGGTCATCGATATCAAACCACGGCAGGCTAGGGATTGGCTGGGCGGCGGCAGACATGAGATGGAGTATAGAGCGTCGCGCCTTGCAAAAATCAAGATCTTGAACCACAAAGACTCAAAGTACACGAAGGGTCACAAAGGAAGGCTTTGAGAAGGAGGCTTCGGTGCAGAAGCTCTAGCGACATTGGAATCGCCACGCATGCTACTAGGCGGGCTTCTTCGAATTCTTTGCTTTTACCTTTTCCCAGGGACGCTTCGGGCGCTCGGGTTTGGGTTCGTCGCGGTCCTCGACGCGATCGTAAACATAGCGGTCGCTGACGGTGCCGAGAGATTCGTTATACAGGCTGATGGCGCCGACACCCTCGCGCAGTTCTTCCGCGAACTGGTGGATGGCTTTCAAGTGGTCCGCGCTGGCGGGGACTTCGAGCTTGGTGGTCTTCAGGAATTTCTGAAAGCCCTTGTCGATGAGGCGGGAGATCTCGCCATTGATGAGGTAGCCGGGCTTGGCGAAGAGTTTGGCATGGCCGTCGTCAGCGCGCTCGATGGCCGCAGAGCAGCCGTACTTCTTCAAAAAGACGCGGTTCGGAGTGGCCGGGGCCTCGAGAATATCGAAACCGTGGTCGCGGAGCCAAGCAACAGCTTCTTCGTAGGTGTGTTCTTTGGTCTTCTTCATTTTGTCCTGAGAACCCGCAAGTACTTTGTCGAAACCAATGGTCTGGCGCAACATCTAAGCGGGAAAGAGTAACTGTCGCACAGAATGGTGGGATGCGGCAACTTTCTACAAGGAACCAGGGTAACTAGAAAGAGACTATGCGGGCGGAAACGCAATCACGATTGCTGGGCGAGAGTTTGCTGGAGCGAATCGGAAATACGCCATTGCTGCGGCTGGAAAAGGTCGCGGCGGAACTGCCTGAAGTGCGGATACTGGGCAAGGCGGAGTGGCACAATCCGGGCGGATCAGTAAAAGACCGCGCCGCCAGCAACATCATCCAGAAGGCAGAGCGCGAAGGGAAGCTCGCGGGGGGCAGGACCTTGTTGGATGCGACCAGCGGCAATACGGGAATCGCCTACGCGATGATCTGCGCGGCGAAAAAAATCCCGGTGACGCTGTGCATGCCGTCAAATGTCTCACTGGAGCGCAAGCGCATCTTGAAAGCATACGGCGCAAACGTAATCTGGACTGACCCAGGCGAGGGATCAGACGGCGCCATCAGAAAAGCGCAGGAGCTAGTGGCCGCCGAGCCACAAACATACTTTTACGCTGACCAGTACTCGAACGACGCGAATTGGCAAGCGCACTATCACGGTACGGCAAACGAGATATGGGAACAGACGGCGGGACAGATCACGCATTTCGTGGCGACCTTGGGAACGAGCGGGACTTTTGTGGGCGTGTCGCGACGTCTAAGGGAGCTCAATCCCAAAATCCAATGTATTTCATTGCAACCGGACTCACCATTCCACGGACTTGAGGGTCTAAAGCACATGGGGACGGCGATCGTGCCGAGGATTTACGATCCCACCATTGCCGATGAAGACCGCGGCATATCCACCGAAGATGCGTATGCGATGGTGCGCAGGTTGGGGCGAGAAGAAGGGATGCTGGTGGGGATCTCGTCGGGCGCGGCGGTGGTGGGAGCGTTGCAGGTGGCGCGAGATTTTGTGGCGAGTGGCGGAAAGGATGGTGTGATTGTTACTATTCTCTGCGATTCCGCGGACAAGTATTTGAGTGAGCGGTTTTGGGATGAATAAAGGCGTTTTCACCACAGAGGCACAGAGACACCGAGAAAGACTTTGGGCTTGTAAAGTGGGAAGAATGCATACAGTGTAGTTGTGACAACTATTATTTGACAACTATTATTAATGTTGAGAATCTCCAATTCTGACTACGAAGCGATCCGCAGGCATGGCGAGGAGACGTATCCCAATGAGTGCTGCGGAGTGTTGCTGGGAAAAATGGATGATGGCACGCGCATCGTGCGAGAGGCGGTGCGTTGCGGAAACACCCGTGACGATTCTCCTCAGAACCGGTACAACATTGCGCCGCAGGAGTTGATAGCCGCCCAGCGCAAGGCGCGCGAGCAGGGAATGGACATCATCGGGTTCTACCATTCGCATCCGGATCATCCGGCGCGGTGGTCGAGCACGGACCTGAATGAGGCCCACTGGTTCGCGTGTTCCTACGTGATCACCAGTGTGGAGGCGGGGATCGCGAGCAGAACGTATTCGTTTGTGCTTGCCGGAATCGATGAAGAGAGCAAGCGGTTTGAAGATGAGACGGTCGAAGTTGTGTAGCTGAGAAGCCGATTCCCTGAAACTATCTGGTTTGCCCCCGCATCTGTAGGAGCTGAATGAAAATCCATATCCCAACTCCGCTGCGGCAATATGCGGACAAGCGCGCTACCGTTGAAATTC
>JAOAPL010000083.1 GCA_025462925.1 Acidobacteriaceae bacterium | reverse complement strand
GCTTCTGCGACTCCTTTTCGTCGCGAACATTCACATAAGCCTCGAACGCCGCCTTGTAGCCAAACAGTTCATCGTTGTAAGTCTCGTAGGGCCCGATGGTGACATCGACAGGCGAATCCAAGTCCATCCATGCCACGTCGCTATCGAAGTAGTCGTTTGAAGTAAACGCTGCCACGCGTAGCGTAAGAAATTTCTTTAGCGATTCGTTAGACGTCAATGCCGCGGCTTCTCGCAACGACGACGCCATCTTCGCCAATCGCGGCGCGTACTCCGTGCTGTAGGGGACGATTTTGAATTTTCCTGCCGTGTCTCGACGGATGACGGTGAAGAAGCTTTCTGCATCTTTTCGCTGATCTTCAGGCAGCGACTTCATCCACGCTTCCAGCTCTTCCTTGGTCGCGTCCTCAGGATAGAAATTGGCACCCAGCGGTTTGCGCTCCGGCACGCTGGGAATGAAAGCCTTGTTCTCGTCCAGGATCGACCACGGCCCTTTGTTGATCCAGAAATAATGCAGTCGCGCCTTACCCAATGCGGACTGCTCTTTGCTCAGCTGCGTATAGAGCGCCTCGTTGCCTTTCCAACGCTGCTCCAACTGAATGTCGTCAACTAGTCGCGAAGCCTCAATCAACTTGGCGATTGCCTTGCGATCGCCATCGCTCAACCCAGAGACATCCACCTGCAATTGGATCGGCGCAAAGCGCGAGGTCATCTTCTGCAGTTCTGGCAGTGAGGCACCTTGCTTGGCAACGGGAGCTTTGCTCTCTTCTTTCATCACTTGCGCAGACAATGCTGCGGCGAACGCAATCACCAGAAATATCAATGTGGCTTTCTTCATCGCTTTCATTTCACTCCATTCGGATACAGCAAAATCTTGCTTGCCTCACCGGTCTTCAACCGCTCCATGCCTTTGTCAAAATCCTTCATGGCGATGCGGTCCGTGATCGCCGGCGAAATTTCCAGCCGTCCGTGCTTGAGCAGTTCCGTCATCTGATACCAGGTCTTGTACATCCGGCGTCCGTGGATTCCCTGCACCGTTGCGCCTTTAAAGATGATCCCGTCAGCCACGTTCAATTCCACCGGCTTCGTCGGCGTTCCCAGTAATGACACGCGCCCACCGAATCGCAACAGATCGAATCCCATGCGGATGGCATTTCCGTTTCCCGACATCTCCGCCACCACATCCACGCCGCCACCGTTCGTGTTCTCCTGGACTATCTTCTTCACATCGTCTTTCGTGGGATCAAGAACGAAATCCGCCTTCATCGCCTTCGCCAACTTGCGCCGATGCTCGTTCAGTTCGATGGCGAACACCGTCGATGCGCCCACTGCACGCGCTACTGCGATTGCGAATAATCCTATCGGACCGCATCCGATGATCGCGATGCTGCAACCCACAATATCCCCCGCAAGCACCGTGTGGACAGCATTGCCCAAAGGGTCAAGCACTGCAGCGTAATCAGCAGGAATCGAGGGATCGATCTTCCAGATGTTCGATTCCGGAATCACCACATACTCGGCAAAAGCCCCATCCGAATCAATTCCGATGATCTTCACGAATTGGCAGACGTGCGCATCGCCCGTTCGGCATTGAAAACATTTGCCGCAAGCCACGTGCATCTCGGCGGAGACAAAGTCGCCTTCTTTCACCGAGGTAACGTTCTCTCCAACAGCTGCAACGTTTCCGCAGAATTCATGTCCCGGCACCAGCGGAGGCTTGATGCGGTTCTGCGCCCACTGGTCCCAATCGTATATGTGCAGGTCAGTACCGCACACCGCTGCCACTTTCACTTTGACGAGCACATCATTGGGGCCGTATGTGGGGACAGGCACCTGTCGGAGATCGGCGCCGCTTTTCGCTTCCGGCTTCACTACAGCCAGCATGGTCTTTGATGACATTGGATGAATGATTCCTTTGGGTTCCGCTGGCGTATGTCGAGCTTAGGATTGCAGCAGAAAACCTTCTATTCTATCGCAGAAGAACTGGCAGCAAAGTCTAACGCGGCAGTTGAACCAAACGATCGCGAAACAATGCTCGAAGAGGGCCACCTGCCGCATAGGGTACGCCACCGAATGTGCATTTTCGCCCGAGTTGATCAAAGTACAAGGAGACGGCAGTTTTATCGGACTCAGTAAACATTAGAACTCCGAGTCGTACATCCACGCTGTCTTCAACCGTCGTCGCAAATCTCTCGGAACGAAGCGCGTCCACGACCTTGTTAAGAAATTGTTGAGAGGGATATTGCAATATGACCTTGTATTGAGAGCCACTGATCAGGCGCTCGGACGAAGTTGCCGACCGCGTCAGAATGTCCTCGGGCGTGTAATAGAGCTCAATTCTACGGACTGCTCCCGAACGCAAAATCGCCAGCGCTGACGAAAGTCCCGGCGGTATCACCTCCTTTTCAAGCGCATAGCAAGCAGGCGAGAGAAAAACGACAATGCAGATAAATGTTAACTTCTTAACGATTCTGATCATTGTCTCCCGGTTCATTTCTTATACTTCTCCACCATCTTTGCGTTGAATGCATCTGATTGTCCGCGAGGCACACTCAGCGACGTCCAATTTTTCTCAGTGATATGCCGCGCCAAATAGACAATCTGTCCAATGTGGTAGGGATAGTGCGCCAGTTGCCGGTTTATTGCTTGAAGCACCGTATGCGGCTCGTGCCGGATCAGCACAGTTCGGGAAAGATCTTCGGGCTTCAGCGGCTCGAGTGCTTCGAAGACGCACGCCCATCCCTCTTCCCAAATTCGCATTATCGCTTCACGGTTTTCCGTGCTTGCAATCTCGAACTCGCTGTCGCGATTGCGGTCTGGCTTCTCGCCGTCAGATGTCAGAAAGTCTCTCCATCGCGAGCGCATATTGCCCGCCATGTGTTTCATCGTTATTGCGATGCTGTTGGATTCCTCGTCCGGCGTAAAGAAAAGATCCCGGTCGGGGTCCGGCAATTGCGCAATGGCCTTCTCTGCCAGTTTCTTGTACTGCCGGAACATCTTGATTGAATCCTCAAGAAAGCTTTTGGCGATCATCTCTTCCCCCATCCCCCACCTCCTGATGTCGATATCCTTACTTTGTCGCCCTTCTTCAATTGCACGCTGCACTTTCCTGGAAGCGCTCGGCGCGTTCCATCCGCGTGCAGGACTTCTGTCTTGCCCGTGGCCCCATCATCGCCGCCGTTCAATCCATACGGCCCGCGCTTGCGCCGATCCGCAAGCAGCGTGACCTGCGCATCGGAGAGCAACTCGACTTCGCGCACGGTTCCATCACCGCCGCGATGCTTTCCCGCGCCGCCACTGTTCTTGCGGACGGAATACTCGGTCACGCGAATGGGATACGCATGTTCCAGCGCCTCGGCCGGAGTGTTCAACGAGTTCGTCATGTGCGTGTGCACGGCGGGAACACCGTCTTTGCCGGGTCGCGCACCCATCCCGCCGGCCACGGTTTCGTAATAAGCAAACGGATGCACATCAGATGGATTGCGATCGTCCATTCCGCCGATGGTCAAATTGTTCATCGTCCCCGAAGACGCAGCCGGGATGCGATCAGGAATCGCCTGTGCCAGCGCGCGTAACAAAACATCGACTATGCGCTGGGATGTTTCTACATTTCCGCCCGCAACCGCCGCAGGAGGCTGTGCATTCACCACACTCCCAACCGGCGACACCATCCTCAGCGGACGCATCAGTCCCGCCGTTGCCGGAACATCCTCCGCCAGCAGACAGCGGAAGACATAAAAGCACGCCGAGTAGGTGATGGCTTCCACGGCATTGATGCTTCCCCGCACCTGCGGACTGCTGCCGGTGAAATCTACCGTCACCTGTTCCGAGTTTTTCTTCCCGGCGTGAACCGTGATCTTCACCGCAATGCGCACCGGCTCATCACTTACGCCGTCATCGTCCAGGAAATCTTCCGCAATGTATGTGCCTGACGGGATCTGCGCCAGGAACGAGCGCATCATTCTCTCCGAATAGGAATGCAGCTCACGCATGGCCGCCGCCATCCGCGCTGCTCCATAACGGGCCGCCACCTGCTGCAAGCGCGTCGCTCCCGTATGACACGCGGCGATCTGCGCGCCCAGGTCGCCTTCGCGCTCCTGCGGTGTGCGCACATTGTTCAGCAACAGCGCGAGCACCTCGCGCTCTATCTCGCCATTCACGACGAGCTTGATTGGCGGGATGCGCACGCCCTCTTGATAGATCTCCGTGCACAAGCCCATCGATCCCGGATATGTCCCACCAACATCTGCATGATGTGCCCGCGATGCGACATAAAAATCTGGAGCGCAATTGCGGGTCTTTTTGTTCGCCACGAACACCGGCGCTACTAGTGTGATGTCCGGCAAGTGAGTGCCGCCCCGAAACGGATCGTTGAGAATGGCCACATCGCCCGGCCCCAGTTGCAGATCGTCGATCGCCGCCCGCACAGACATCGGCATGGAGCCGAGATGAACGGGCATGTGGTCGCCCATCGCCACCACTTCGCCCGCTGAGTCGAAGACGGCGCAAGAATAATCGCGACGCTCTTTGATGTTGGGCGAGAATGCGGTGCGGCGCAGCGCCGCTCCCATCTCTTCGGCTATCGAGTGGAAAATGTTTTTGAAAATCTCAAGTTCGATGGGATCGCTGGTCATGTGGGTCGTGAAGAAGTTTACGTCAAAGCTCCCAACTCTCCACTGCACTGGAAATCGTGTACCTAAAAAATAATCAGAATTGTGTGAATTTTTCTTGACATGACCTTACAGCGGCCCCAATATCTAGTACTAGAGTTCTCTCAAGTACTGCTTATAGCGGCACTTGAGTAACTTGGGCCTCGGGAACTAAATCTAACTGGAGGATTCACTCACATGGCAACGAAGAAAAAGGCAGCAAAGAAAGCCGCCAAGAAAAAGAAGTAGTTCTTGTTTGAGGCCTCTTCAAGGGAGCCCTCAGTTCCAAAGGTCTTCGCTAAGGCGAAGGCCTTTTTATTTTGCTGTGAACACTTAAAGCTAAAAGACGGCAGCTGCGAGCGCCTTCCCCTATTGACCGACGCCGCTCCGCCGCCGTACTATCTCGCTACTCGACTGCGTCTTCTGCATCCAAATTGTCCATGCGCGCACAAGCAAAGATGAAGACCAAGATTAAGCCAGCGAAAAACGGCAGGGCGGATGACATCGTCATTCCTGACAAGCTCTATTTTCGTATCGGCGAAGTCGCGAAGCTTTGCGATTTGCCCGCGTATGTGCTGCGCTTCTGGGAGACAGAATTTTCGCAGCTCAGTCCCAAGAAGAGCAGCAAGGGACAACGCCTCTATCGGCAGCGCGATGTCGAACACCTCGTGCGCATCAAGAAACTTTTACACGAAGAGGGATTCACCATTGCCGGCGCTCGCCAACATCTGAAGATGGAATCGAAGCCGTCCAAGTCTCAGACCGCGCTTCCCTTTGTCGTGCCCTCAAGAACGAACGGACTGAAACAGGTCCGTGCCGGACTCCAGGAAATCCTCGGTATGCTCAAGCAACGCCGCTGATTAAACTCCTCTGTCATTTTCTTCGTTCAGCGTAGGATGTCGCAATGACAGAGCAAGATCCACGCGCTTTTCTTTCTTCTATTGCTGCCGGAGTTGTTTATGGATTGCTCTTGCGCGTGGGGACTCAGACTCACTGGCTGAAGGATGTAGTGCCTATCATGTCGATAGGCTTCATTTTCGTAGTGCCCTTTGCGATTGGGTTCCTATCCATTTTCCTGGTCGAACGCGATGAACCGCAGCGCACTAGCGTGTGGATATTCATGCCTTGTATCCCAGTACTCGCGGCGACAGCAGCAACTTTACTTGTGGTTTGGGAAGGATTGATTTGCGCAGTCTTTTTCATTCCCGTCGGCTTCGTACTGGCCAGCCTAGGGGGAATTGTCGGCGGTTTGGTTGGGAGATCACAACATTCAGCTCGCGCTAAAAATGCGTTATTGATGGGCGTGCTGTTCCTTCCCATGCTCACGAATCCCTGGGAACAGAAGCTGCTTGCGACTGATGACATCAGGACTGTTGAGAACATTGTCGAGGTTCATGCGCCCAAAGCTGTTGTTTGGAAGAACATCGAGAGAGTTCGGGCGATTTCGTCCAGTGAATTGCCTGTTTCATGGAGCTACAGGATAGGCTTCCCTCATCCTTTAGAGGCGACTTTGTCTTACCCTGGAGTGGGTGGCGTGCGGCATGCAACTTTTGCTGGCGGCGTGCTATTCATTGAGACAATCGACGTATGGGACTTTGAACGTCGCCTGGGATTCACGATCCGAGCGGATACGGACCAACTACCTAAGACCACTTTGGACGATCATGTTCGGGTTGGTGGCCCATTCTTTGATGTGCTGCGTGGCGAATATTATCTTGAACCGCTTCCCAACGGTGACACCCGCTTACACCTGTATAGCCGGCACCGGCTTTCGACGGATTTCAATTGGTATGCTCGAATGTGGACGGATGCTGTCATGTCCAACATTCAAAGCAGTATTCTCCACGTCGTAAAGGACCGAAGTGAAAGTGACGTACCTCCGCTGGGGACGCACCGGTAATTCTTAGTCCGCATAGTATCCGTCTCTCGTCCGTACGGTGAGGCCCTTCTGCTTCGTCGTGAGATGGATCTTGTGATATCCAGCTGTCGCATCGGTTTTGTCTGGAGTGAAGCCCAGGCTGTATTGGCTGCGCAGTTCTTCCTCGATCCGCGCATAGATCTGCTCGAGCGGCAGCTTCTTTGAGACTTCGAACATGCTGCCGCCGGTCTCGTTCGATATCCGTTCCAGCACTTTCTTTCCATTGGGGCGTGGCTCCCGCGGAGATTGCTGCCCACCGCCTCCACCGCCGCCTCGACGACCCATTCCGCCGCCGCCCATTCCTCCGCCCCCACCTCCTCGGCCCATCCCGCCGCCGCCCATCCCTCCACCGAGTCCGCCAAACCCGCCGCCACCTCCGTACGCGTCCTTGTCCGCAAACAGGATGGAATAGACCACGGTGTCGCCGCGCTGCGCTGCCTCAACCGCTTTCTCCAGCGAAAGCCTACTGCCTTCATCAACGCCGTCGGTCAGAATGATCAACGCTTTCCGGCCCTGCTGTTTTTTCATGACCTCGTCCGCAGCAAGAAAAACGGAGTCGTAGAGCATGGTCCCGCCACCGCCCCCACCACCTCTACGTCCCATACCACCGCCCGGGCCGCCGCGACCTCCGCCCCCGGAATCTCGATCCGGCACCTCAAGTTTTTCCAACGCCGTTTCCAATTTGTCGCGTGAAGAAGTGACGTCTTGAAGAAGCTCAACTTCCTTATCGAAGTGGATGATGAATGCCGTGTCCTTCTCCGGGCGCATCATGTTATTGAGGAAGCTGTGGCTGGCAGTGCGTTCCTGATCAAGAACATTGCGTTGGCTCATGCTTGTATCCACAAGCAGCCCCAGCGTGAGTGGCAGATCGCTCTCCCGCGTGAAATAGCGGATAGTCTGCGGATGCCCATCCTCTTCCAGGACGAAATCGTCCTTGGTCAGATTGCGAACGGTTTCTCCCTTCTTCTCCTGAACTGTTGCCGGCACATTCACCACCTTCACCTGCGATGAAAATGTCGGCGGGTCTTGGCTCCACAGCGGAATGGTGGAAAGAAAAAAGACGAGGACGGGTAGGCGTTTGTATTTCACAGATTCACTCTCAGAAGCGCTTTTAGATAGCTTCAACCCCTGATTTTCAGATTGCACTCTATGTTTTCAATATTTTTGCATCCTCGAGCGCGTCCCTCCTCACGCATCCACAGAGTTGATGGCGCCGAGAGTAGAATGAAAATCCATAGCCCTCCGGAAAGGCCCACAGACAATGAAGAGACTGGTGATTGTGTTCTTGCTGTCTGCCATTGCTGCGCATGCACAGTCGATTTTCATTGTGCGCCATGCAGAAAGGGCTTCCAGCGAGCGCGATACGGCTTTGAGCGATGCTGGTTTCAAACGCGCAGAGTGCCTGGCTCGCACATTGCGCGATGCCCAGATCAAGTCTGGATTTGTCACTGAGTTCAAGCGCACGCAACAGACCGCCGAACCCGAGTTGAAGCAGGCCGGAGTGACGGCGACAGTTGTCCCCGCTGCTGATGTCGCTCAGACCGCCGCGCTGGCGAAGAAAGCTGCTGTGGCGGGAAACGTCCTGGTCGTTGGGCACAGCAACACCGTCCCGCAAATCGTGCAGTCACTCACGGGCGATGCAAAACCGGGTCAAGCCCCTGCTCCGAATATGTCTGACTCCGAATACGACCGCCTGACGATTGTCCAGTTTTTTGGCGAAGCCAATCCGCAGGTCACAACGCTGCACTATTGCATCAGCGGACCGGTCAGCAGCAAATAGGTCTAAGTAGTAGCAGCCAATATTGCGTCCGCGACTCTCGCCGCCTCAACCGCAGGCTTAACGTCGTGAACGCGAACCACGTGCGCGCCCTTCAGTATGGAAGCCGTGAGTGTCGCTAGACTCCCATGCAAACGCCCGTCGGGTGAAACGCGCTTCCCGTCGCCGGAGATCGTCTTCCCGATGAACGATTTCCTTGACGTTCCCGAAAGCAGCGGGAATCCAAGTTCATGCAGTTCGTCGAACTGCGCCAGCAGTGGATAATTCTCGTCGTAGTTCTTGCCGAACCCGAACCCGGGGTCGAGCATGATGCTCTCTCGGGCAATTCCCGCCGTCATCGCCGATTCAGCGATCTCGCCTAATTCTTTCTTTACAAGCGCAACAGCATCGGAAAGCGGCGGCAGGTTCCGCCATCCTTCGGGACGGCCTCTCATGTGCATCAGCACCACGCCACACTTCAAACTAGCGATAGTGCTGGCCATGGCAGCATTCCAGCGCAGCCCGGAGACGTCGTTCACGATCTCAGCTCCCGCCGACACGGCCGCTCTGGCCACTTCTGATTTGTAGGTGTCGATGGAGATCACGGCTCCGGGCGCTTCCTTGAGGACCGTCTCGATCACAGGCAGCACACGCTCCAACTCCATCTCCGCGGTCACTGGCTGCTTCTGTCCCGGACGCGTCGATTCACCTCCGATATCGATGATGTCCGCTCCCTCGCGAAGCAATCGCAAAACGTGCTCGCTCGCCATTTCCCGCGAAAGGAACTCACCGCCATCGGAAAACGAATCCGGTGTCACGTTGACAATGCCCATTACCAGCGTCCGCTCACCGAGCGCGAGTGTGCGGGTCCGGAGCTGCCATTCGAATGTAGGACGTACTTTCCTCATTTTTTTGAACGACTTTCCTGAACAACTATACCCGCCGACAGTAGATTTCAGACCCGATTGCCGCAAACAGGTGTCTGGATTATCATCTCCATTATGTCGCGTTCACCGGTCGCATTTGTTCGGATTTCACTACTTGCTTCGCTTCTTTCCTGCCTCATATGCACGCCTTCATGGTCTCAAGCTTCGCCGCCAGCTACTCTGAAATCGACTTCGTCAGCAAGCCCGCACAAGCCGCTTACTAGTGCGCAACGCAAAGCGCATTACCAGAAAGTCGGCAAAAAGATCGACGAACTCCTGTCCGATACCGAGGCCGCCCGCGGATTCTGGGGAATCAGCGTGGTCTCGCTCGCAACCGGGCAGACGATCTATGAACAAAATGCGGACAAGCTTTTTACTCCGGCATCGAATGTGAAATTGTTCACTACCGCTGCCGCGCTAGCCACGCTAGGTCCCGACTATCGCTATCACACCACGGTTGAAACTTCCGGTGCCCTCGACAACCACGGACGCCTCACCGGCGACCTCATCCTCGTAGGACGAGGCGATCCCAATCTTTCCGGGCGTGTGCTTCCCTATTTCCAAAAAACCGCGCGCACCACGCCACCGCTGAAGATGCTCGAAGACCTCGCAGACCAGGTCGTGCAAAAAGGGCTCAAAACAGTGGACGGCGACATCGTTGGCGATGACACCTTCTACGCCTTCGAGCGCTACGGCGAAGGGTGGTCACAGGATGACCTTATGTGGGAGGACGGCGCGCCTGCCTCAGCATTGACACTGAATGACAATGTGATCTTCATCAACGTCTTGCCCGGTAGCACAATCGGTGATCGCGCTTTAATCAAGTTCGATCCCGACTCCACTTACTACGAAGTAGACAACCGGATCACTACCGTGGCAGCTGGCTCGGGTCCTAGAAAAGTTTCAATGGATCGCCAGGTGGGGTCACACAAGCTGATGCTTTGGGGCACCGTTCCGCTTGACGACCCAGGAAATTCTGAAGCCCTGGCGATCGACGATCCAGCGGATTTTGCCGCACAGATCTTCCGCAGCATGCTGGAAAAACGCGGTGTGACCATCAGCGGCAAACAACGCGTCAATCACTTTTATCTTGCCAGCCTTGCGAGCCCTGTCGTCACTGCGGTTCTGCCCAAAGGAAGTACACCGGATGCTGAGCCAGCCTCAAAAGGGGGCGGCCCTGATCTCCCAATTGCGCCAAAGCCGGTTGAGCCACAGCGCACGGTTCTCGCCAGCAGGGATTCGGGGCCGCTATCTGATGACTTGCGCGTCATCAACAAGATCAGCCAGAACCTGCACGCGGAGCTGACCTTGCGACTTTTGGGACACGAAAAGGGTGCAGCGCCCACTCTCGACGCCTCTCTTGAAGTGCTGAAACGCGTGCTTGCTTCGGCGGGAATCGCGCCCGAGGAATACGTCTTCTATGACGGCTCCGGCCTTTCCCGAGAGGACCTTGCTACGCCTCGCGCGGTGGTGAAGTTGCTCCGATTTGCGGACTCTCCCAACACCGCCGCCAGTTGGCGGCAGGCCTTCCGCAGCACCTTGCCCGTCGCTGGTGAGGATGGTTCCCTGGCCAATCGCATGAAGGGCTCATTTGCCCAGGGCCATGTCTGGGCCAAGACAGGCACGCTGGGACACGTCAACGCCTTATCGGGATACGCAGAAACGGCCAGCGGTGAGCCTCTGGCATTTTCGATCATCTGCAACAACCACAAGCTCACCGGCAAGGGTGCGGTGAAGATCATGGACCAGATTGTCGAAGCGATTGTCGATGATTCTGTTCGGGCGGCCCCGGGTCGTAAGGCCCCGGGTCGTAACACAACGCGCAACTAGGGCTTCTTAGTTCCTGCCGTCGGCGAGGATGACGACTCCACCTGGCTCGTCTTGGCGCCGTACGTGCGTGGATATTGATCTACAGCAGCCTCACCAAGGTGTAACGTGATCACTTTCGAGGTGGCGCGTTCCCCTTCAAAACATCGGGTACAAAGGCACTCGTACTCCTGCACCGTTCCATCAGGGCGTTCAGCGCGAATGGGCACCACATGGCGGACGTGCGCCCTGCACATGGGACACTTCCCGCCCCCGTTCAACTTGAACTGCAATTCCGCATAGCACTGGATCAACGTCCAATGCCTGGTGTTCGACACCTGGAACGATTGCGCGCTGACCATCGTCTCCAGATATTCCTGAAGGAACTTTGCCGGGACTTGTCGTCGTATGCCTTGCATTGATTCGGAGGGTAACGGTAAATACCCTACGGGTTTAGGAGAGGTTCTTCATTCCAACACGAGTGCGTCACAACCTGCAACAATAAACGTTCAGCAATGGTCCCAAGGTAACACCAAAGGTAGTTACTTTCCCTTTCTGGGTATTCACGCAGTTACCTTCAGAAAAAACCTGGCGCTGGATTGCTCCTTCAATTTCGGATGCCGGAGAGCCGAGATTCCAAATATTTCTTCTGCAGCAAGAGGAAATGGGCTCATCGAGCACTGATCGTTGCCCGTGCGCTCCAGCACGATGTTCTTATCCCCTGCCTTCTGCGGAAACTCTATGCTTTCTGACGCCCCGCAGCACAGATAGAGGGAGAGCAGGTCACAAAACCTGAGTCCTTCAACCAGGCGTTGGATTTCCGCGTCGGACAATGCGATCTTCGGAAGCAGCTTCTTCTGCCGCAGTTCCTCATTCGCGACAAAGTTGCTAATCAATGCCGGGGCCTTCTCGCGGTTTGCTATTGCGATGTTGCGGAAATGTTCGCTGACCAGAAAACCGCCCAATGCGCTTACTTTTTCAGCCATCTCGATCGATGTATTGCAGGCCGCCAGGCTTTCCTTAGGTTCAACGGCGATGAAGGGCAGTATCTGGCCCGGCGATTTGCCCGCCGACTTCTTGCCGCCAATCGAACGCGAAGCTTGAATCGCATTCGCATCAGAAGCGCTCCACCCCGAGTCGTGCAGAGCAATAGCACGGATGGTGGCGTCGTCCATCGCGCCGAATATCTCTGGCTTTAGTTTCAGAGCGATCTCCGCCGATAACGCCGCGTGCGCCGGTTGTGTGATCAGCCAGCATTCCTTGGCTCCCACCAACTGCCGCTGCGAACGCTCAATAGCTTCCCACGCGGAGACCCGATGGCCAGCTGAATCCACATTCTGATTGACTTGCAGGCTGCGCAGGATCACTTTGCTTTCCTTATTGCCCGCACTTGTGCGGTTCCCGCAGCGGCCCTGCCTGGTCCACTGCCGTTCGGCGGCTTGCGCCCGCCTTCCAGCAACTCTTTCAGCATTGCAGCCGGTGTATGGCTGGCTTCTTTGCCCGCATAAAGTAGCGTGACTGGCTTCGTCCGCGCAGCGAATGCGTGCAGCTTCTCCAATGCGGAGGTCGCTTCCGGACTATTGAGCTCTGCAAAATATTTCCGCTGCATCCCAGCGGCTAACGCGCGACTTGATTTCAATAACTTTTCCAGCGCTGACGACGCGCCTAATTCCGGCAACCAGAGATCGAGCATCGCGGATTCCTTGCCCAAGCCCCGCGGCCACGCGCGCTCAACCAGCACACGAGTGCCGTCACTTCGCGAAGGTTTGTCATACGCTCTTTTCACCAGTACGGGCATGGCTTTGTGTTCCTTATTTCAGCGGACCGAATCCCAATCTGACTTGCCGCTCGCCGTTATAATAATCGCTTGAGTATCGCAGATAAAAACCGCCTTTGGGTGCTGCCTCTGGCGACTTCCGCTATCTTGCTGGCTGTCGCTTGCCAGCCGGAGCCGTCCCCTCCTAAGCCTAAAACACTTACCGCCAGCGAAGTGCACGGTGAGCGCCTGTATAAGACGACGTGCGCTTCCTGTCATCACGCCGATTCCACCACTCCGCTAAATGGCCCGGGCATGCAGGGGATATTCAAAAACCGCTTTCTTCCTAGCGGCGCACCTGCCAATGATGAGCGCGTACATGAAGTGATTGTCCAGGGCCGCCGCAATATGCCTGGCTTTGGACAGATTTTCGACGACACACAAATCCGCGACATCATAGCCTACTTGCGGACGCTCTAGCCCGACTTTGCGACGCCGACTGTTAAAATAGAGCTGGATTCAAAATGGCCACTGCTCCCGAACTCGTACAGCCCGAACTCATACAAATTGACCTTGCGCCCAAGCTTCGCAAGCCGAAGCCCGAGTGGCTGAAGGCGCGAGCTCCTGTCGGCGACAACTATCACGAGCTCAAGAAGCTGGCCCGCAGTCTCGAACTGCACACCGTTTGCGAATCCGCCCAGTGCCCAAATATCGGCGAGTGCTGGAACCACGGCACCGCCACCTTCATGCTGCTGGGCAATCTCTGCACTCGACGCTGCGGTTTCTGCGCAGTGCCCAAAGGCCGTCCGCTTCCCATTGACATGGACGAGCCACGCCGCGTTGCCGAGGCCGTCGCAACGCTGAAGCTCAAGCATGCTGTCGTCACCAGCGTGAATCGCGACGATGACAACATCGGCGCAGCAGAAGTCTTTGCCGAGACCATTCGCCTCATCCGCGAACTCACTCCCGATTGCCAGGTCGAAGTCCTGATTCCCGACTTCCAGGGCCGCGAAGATGCGCTGAAGATCGTCATCGACGCCAAGCCTGAGGTACTCAACCACAACACCGAAACGGTGCCGCGACTCTATCGCGCAGTCCGCTCTGGCGCGCGATATCAGCGCACCTTGGACCTGCTGGCCAACGTAAAAAAGTTCGCTCCAGGAATGGTTTCAAAGACCGGAGTAATGGTCGGCATCGGCGAAGAGACCAGCGAACTGATCGATGTCTTCCGCGACTTGGCCCGGCAAAAAGTGGACATTCTCACCATCGGCCAATATCTACGTCCTTCGAAAGACCACCTGCCGATGACGCGTTACTACTCGCCCGAAGAATTTCGCTTCCTCAAAGAGGAAGCGCTGACGATGGGCTTCCGTCACGTCGAATCCGGCCCGCTAGTGCGCTCCAGCTATCACGCCCACGAGCAGGCCGCATCCACGGGATTGCGATAAAAACTCTCCTCTTTAGTTCATTCTTGGAATAAAAAAACCGAAGATCTGAACGACCTTCGGTTTTTTATTAGCTTGTCTTAACCACCAAACGCGGGCAGGCGTTCTCACCATGGCTGGCCGGCTTTGCAGCCGAAAGCCTATTTTTTTGCGGACACTGGCTTCGTCTGACTTTTCGAGACATTGGCTGGTTTGTCCTGTTTCATCGAAACCGTTGCCAGGGAGCGGACATAGTCTTCGATTTCCTGCTCCTTGCGGGCTGTAAGATTAAAGGAGATTTCACAACCTGCAAATTGACCTGTAATAGCGGTATTGAAAAGCGGGTCTCCGGGAAATTGATAGTCCAATCGATAAAATTTCAGCCCTGATAAATCGTACTCCTGAGCGCGTTTCAATATCTTCGCTGAGTGATACTTCACTACAGTTGTCTCGATTCTGTGAACGTACCCAAGTGCAGTGGGGTCAGGATAGGCCGAGGCGTCTTCCGTCATGACGATGATGCTGGGCTTTTCAAATTCCTTCGGCGTTTTCCATAGGAGCAGTAGATACATGCTGTCTGTCTTCTGATCCGGAGGCGGCACAGTCCGCAAGTTTTGTGGTGACAGCCCTGCAGGGAATGTGTACGAAAGCCCCAGCTTGCTATTCGAATAATTGAGTCCGGAAATGCTTCCGTCCCCGAATGAATTGCATTTTGACTGCGCCGGACTCATTGCTCCGAATCCAAGGACAAAACAAAGCAGAATGCTTACTCTCACCATCGACAACCTCCAAGAACATCAAACGTTATGTCCAGAATCTGCCGCGACAGGGCTATTCGATACTAAAAAAGCCCGAAGATCTGAAAGACCTTCGGGCCGTTTACTGCTTTTTCTAACTACCAGACGCGGCAAGCGTTCTCGCGGACCATGGGCTGGCCGGCTTTGCAGCCGAATGCCTTCTGGAATTCCGGAGAGTTGCTGACTACACCGTTCGTCCGGAATTCTCCCGGAGAGTGCGGGTCAGTCGCAGCAAGTTCACGCAATGATTGGTCCGTAGCGTTTTGGCACCATACCTGTGCATAACCGAGGAAGAACCGTTGTTCCGGTGAGAAACCGTCGATCGTCCGGTGCGGCTTTCCTTCCAGCGACTTCTGTAATGCCATGTAGGAAACGTGGACTCCGCCATTGTCAGCGGTGTTCTCGCCCAGCGTCAGTCTGCCTTTCAGATGAACATCGCCGTTCTTCTCGTCTTTGACTGAGGTGAATCCGGAGTATTCATCTGCGATGCAAGTTGTCTTTTCGTTGAACGCCTTGAGATCTGCTTCGCTCCACCAGTTTTTGAAGTTACCTTCAAAATCGTACTTACTGCCTTGATCGTCGAAGCCGTGCGTGTATTCGTGGCCGATCACCGAACCGATGGCGCCAAAGTTGATGGCGTCGTCGACATTCCGATCGAAGAACGGCGGCTGCAGGATTCCTGCCGGGAATACGATCTCGTTGTTTGACGAGTTGTTGTAAGCATTCACCGTCGGCGGCGTCATGCCCCACTCAGTGCGGTCCGTGGGTTTGCCGATCTTCTGCAGGTTGCGGTTGCGCTCAAATGTGATCGTACGCAGCCGGTTTCCGAAATAGTCATCCCGGGCGACTTTCACCGTCGTGTAGTCTTTCCATTTATCCGGATAGCCTACTTTGCTGGTGTTGAACGCTTCCAGCTTTTGCAGCGCCTTCTGTTTGGTTTCGTCAGTCATCCACGGCAGGTCCTTGATGTCCTGGCGAAGCGCATCGGTCAGAGCGACGATCATCTTGTGCATCCGCTCTTTTCCATCCGGACCGAAGGTCTTGGCTACATACAGTTGGCCCAAAGCATCGCCAAGTCCCGCATCGGTTGCGCGGACGCAACGCTTCCATCGGGGCTCCATCTCCTTCGTGCCACGAACGTAGGCACTGTTGAAGTCAAAGTCCTCTTTCACGAAAGCGGACGACAATGCCGGCGCGGCGACGTCGATCACGCGCCAACGCAAGTAGGTCTTCCAGTCGTCGATCGATTTGCTTTCAAGTAGCGCATTCACCTGCTTAAAAAAGTTCGGACTGGTATTGTTCAGTTCCGTGAAACCTGGAGCTCCGGTCTTGTCGAAGAAGGCGACGAATTCGAAATTGGGCGCAAGTTTCGCAAGTTCATCGCGCGTCATTTTGTTGTCGCGGTTCTTGGGGTCACGCATGGCAATGCGGTCCATCTGAGCTCGTGCGAGTTCGGTCTCAATCCCCATCACTGTCTTTGCATCTGCTGCGGCTGCGGTGGAAGCTTCGCCGGCCAATTCCAGCAGCTTCTGCATGTGCTCAACATACTTCGCCCGCTTTTCCACGGACTTGGGATCGTCTTTCAGATAATCGTCGCGGTCCCCCAGAGTGGTGCCGCCCTGGCCGACGTTGGCGATCGTTCGTTTGGAATCCTTCATGTCAGGCGATGCGCCGAATCCGAACATTCCCGGCAGGCCCTTCGACTGGAACTGAGCGAATGTCTTGAATAGGTCCGAGCGATTCTGAATCGCGTCCACCTGCTTCAGATATTCATTGATGGGCGTGATGCCTTTCTGTTCGATGGTCTTTTCGTCCATGCAGGCAGCGTAGAAGTCGCCTACTTTAGCCTCTAGCGCATCGCGCTTTGCTTTGGGATCTGTGGCTTTTTCCAGGATCTCATGCAGCACATCGCGGTTCCGCTGTGCGAGTTCGTCAAAGCGTCCCCATCGCGATTGGTCGCCCGGAATAGGATTGTTTTTTCGCCAGCCGCCGCAGGCGTATTGGTAGAAGTTTTCGCAAGGTTCCACACTCTTGTCCAGGGCGTTGATGTCGAAGCCGGGAGTGGATTTTGTGGCCGAAGCCGCGGGTGCTGCAGCCGCCGTTGAAGCTTTCGTGGCGGGCTTGGCAGATGCTGCTTTATCTGCCGGTTTGCTTTGGGCCAAAAGCGTGCTGGCACCAAGCAGTACAGTAAAGACACTGAGCGTAAAGCGACGCATAGATTTCCTCAAGAATTTGATTTGGACTGAATACAGGAACTTCGTTCTCTCTCTAGTTCGGGAACTTACCTTTAGCTTGTAGACGGATGACTCTTCTTTTTAGTTTCACCTTTTTTCGGACTGCACTCATACACTCGCGGCCGCAGCCTCAGCCGAATCTGTCTTCCTGCGCTTCCATCCCACCTGCGGCTTAACCGCCGCAACCTCCGGATACACCGCTTTGGCGCGCTCCAGCGCCTCAGCCACATTGGCGCAAATGTTCTCTTTCCCGACACGCTCTTCAAAACCTGCTTGGTGCAGTAGCCTTGCCGGCTGAGAACGGCTTCCACACATAATGAAAGCCCGTCCGCTCGCGCGCACTTGTTCTGACAGCGTCTCCAACGCATTTAGCCCGGTGGCATCAATTGCCGTCATGTTGCGCAGCCGAAGGATGACCACCGATTGCAATTTCGGTAGGCGCTGCACGATCTCAGACACTTTCTCCGTTGCTCCGAAAAGAAACGGCCCGTGTATGCGGAACATGCTCACGTAGGGTGGAATCTCTTTATCTTGTAGGACGTGCGCGCGGCCTTCCGCCAGGTCATCGGCCGTGATCTCTGACACTGTCGTCGTGGCCGTCACATTGCGGATAAACACCAGCGCCGCCAGGATCATTCCGAACTCGACCGCAACTGTTAGGTCCGCGAATACTGTAAGCGAAAATGTCAGCAGCCATATCCAGATGTCGGACTTGCCCAGCTTGAGCAGTTCGGGGATCTCATGCCACTCTCCCATGTTGTAGGAGACAACGAGCAAAATCGCCGCCAGCACCGATAGCGGAATGAACTTTGCCAATGGCGCGGCCACCAGCAACACGGCCAGAAGTGTGACCGCATGCACGATGCCTGCAATCGGCGTCTTTGCTCCTGAGCGGATACTCGTCGCCGTCCGCGCGATTGCTCCCGTTGCCGGCAATCCCCCGAACAGCGGCGACACTATATTCGCGATCCCCTGCGCCATCAGTTCCTGGTTGGGGTTGTGTTTTTCCCGGGTCATCCGGTCGGCGACCACAGCCGACATCAATGATTCGATCGCTCCCAGCATCGCCACCGTGATCGCCGGCGAGATCAGCGGGATCATCAACTTGAAATTGAATTCAGGAAGGATGATCTTTGGCAACCCGCTCGGAATACCTCCGAACCGCGTGCCAATCGTCTCCACCGGCAGCTTAAGCAGCATCACTGCCGCGGTGCCGAAGATCAAGGCCACAATGTACCCGGGCACACGCTTGATATATCGCATGCACAGGATGATGATGATCAGCCCGCATATTCCCAGCGACGTCTCAACTTTGGAAAAAGTGTGGAATGCTCTTCCGATCGCCTCCATGCGGGCAAGGAACTCGCCCGGCACTTTCACGATTTTCAGTCCAAAGAAATCCTTGATCTGGGTACTGGCGATCAGGACGGCTATACCATTCGTGAAACCTACGATGACGGGTCTCGGTATGAAACGGACTGCAGTGCCCAGGCCTGTGGCGCCCAACAGCAGCAACAATATCCCCGCCATAAGGGTGCACATGAACAGGCCGGTGATGTCGTACTTCTGCACGATCCCGTACACGATCACGACGAATGCGCCCGTCGGCCCGCCTATCTGAGTTCTTGATCCCCCCAGCGCGGAGATCAGAAACCCAGCCACCACCGCGGTGTACAGTCCGGATTCTGGCGACATCCCCGAGGAGATTGCAAACGCCATCGCTAGTGGCAGCGCGACCAGCCCCACGGTAACCCCGGCAATGAGATCATTACGTAATTCGGAGATGCTGTAATCGCTTAGTGAATTGAAAAGTGCGGGACGGAAGAACCCTTGCTCGAATCTCTTTGCCAGTGTTCTGGCTGTTTGTTGCCCAAACTCCAACGCGGTTCACTCCGATGCACGCGAGTAATGCACAGCACGACCGGGGCACTGTGCTTACTTCACATGGTTTGTAGACGGCGAAGTCTAATGATGCGCTTTTTCCGCGCCTATGCCAACAGAGAAGTCACTAGATTTTGCAAGAAAAAGCCCGAAGCATTGAGCCTCGGGCCGGATCTGCGATGCTGTCGCTTAAAACAGCTTGAAATGGATCGTGAGATATCTCTTCGGATGTTCTCGAATGGACTTTACCAGGCTGCGTGTTTCCACCAACATCTGGTCGGCATTCGTGTACAGAGACGGATCGTTGAACAGCCTGCCAGCGCTCCCTTCACCCTTGTCCAGCTTTTCGCTCAGGCGTGAGAGGTTGGTCACCATGGTGTCAATTTTTCTTGCGAACTCTTCATCCTTGGCTACCTTACCCAAAGTCCCCTTGCCTGCAGTGATGTCATCCATCAGCTTGTTGGCTTTTGCAATAGTCTCATTGGCGTTGCGATAAAGGCTGTCGTCTTTCAGGAACTTGCCGGCGCTGCCCTTCCCTTCATTGATCTCGCTGATGATCTTGTTCAGTTGGTCCACTGAGTTGTTCATCTTGTCGTAAAGCTCGTCATTATTGATGAGCTTGCCGATGCTGCCCTTGCCCGAACCCACCTGATTAACGATCATCTGCATCTGCGCAAGAAGGTTGTTCGCGCGGTCAAACAGCGCCGGATCGTTCAGCACCTTGCCTATCGACCCTTCTCCGTTTTCAATCGTCGCGGTGATCCGGTCCAACCGTTTGAGCAGCACATCCATGTTTTGTAACGTGCCCTGCCCCGCCTTCAACACATCATCGATCGAATTGGCCTCTTGCGACGGCAACTCATCACCGTCTTCGGCCACTGGCCCCTTGACGTTCTTGCTGATGATGTCCACGAACAATTCGCCCAGAACACCCGCCGTTGCCAGGTTCGCGATTGAATCTTTGTGGATCTTGAACGCGTAGTCGCGGCTGACTTTCATCGTGACTAAAACCGGCGACAACCCATGGTCCGGGACTACCTGAATGGACTTCACGTTGCCGATCGTCACGCCATGCAATGCAACGGGCGCGCCAACACGCAATCCTTCTGTGGATTGAAAGTAGGATTTCAGCGTGAGCTTCTTCGCGAACGGGCCAGAGCTGCCCGACATCAGAAAGATCAGGATCGCCAAAGTGATGCTGGCGAAGACCACCGTTATTCCGACGCGAAGCTCAGACCATCGGAGTTGCTGCTGGCTAGGCATTTCCCCTCACTCGAACGCGTACAGGTAAAGATACAGAATGGAAGCGCCGAATCATAGCAGAACCGGGCATTCACAGTCAGCTAAGGAATTGCCTGTCCAGTCCTTCGCCGCACCCAATGCACGCCATTTACGACTAAATGCTAAGTGCTAGATGCTAACTGCTGCCTAAAACTCCCCACGAGCAGCATTGCCAATAAATACGCTATCGCTCCGCAAACCAATGTCACGTTCAATCCAAAATGGATGGCAATGATCATCGCCGACACCGATCCGAGCACGCTGGCGGCTGCGTTCATCGCCCACGCCCACTCCACCCGGTTGTCATCCAATTCTGAAAGTGCGCGCAAGCCCGTGGGAAACGGCATTCCCATCGCGAATCCCAACGGCACGATCAGTGCAGCGCTGATCGCCACCTTCAACGCAAAAGCCGCTCCGATCAACGACGACAGCGCAACCGGCAGCACGAAGACGTAAGCCACTATCGCCGCCGCAATCGCCAGCAGCGGGACGCGAACGCTCGACGTCCGCTTCAGCCAGCTTCGCGAAACAAAACTTCCCGCGCCGCTGGAGAGCAGCATCAAAAACACCACCACCGTTAGAGCGTAAGTCGGATGGCCAAGAAAGAGTACGAAGCGCTGGATCAGCGCAATCTCCACCAGGATAAAGCCCACGCCCACCGCAATAAAATAAAACAATCGCGACGAAGGCCCCGGACGATGCTTGCTTCGATTGTGTAAAGCCAAAGGCAAGATCAGAAATGCAAGCACGGCCACAATGCTGATGCCGAAGACCATGAACAGCACAGTAATACCAAGGTTGACTTTCCAATCCATGCCCCTGCCGGTGCCTGCAAAAACCTGCTTCATCACATTGCTCGTCTTGAGGGTGAAGAAAAAGAAAGGATTCTTGTCGTAAACGGGCGCGATGTTATAGGGATATGATTTCCAACTATCTGCTGGGTGAGCAATTAAGGAACGGAACGGCATCATCGCAGACCATACGCCTAGTCTGCTGTCTCCGTATCTTAGATACAGCGACGGCCCCGGACCTGTGTAAGCCATCCACGGCAGGTAAAGCACCTTTAGATTCTTATTATCGGAAAGGTGGGTGAGAACCCTGTTTACTTCTTCATCCGTAAATGGTGTTTTCTTTGCGAGGACAAGTACCGGTCGGCCGTCGACATCCAATTCTCCATCGCTCACAACCAAAAAATTCTTCCCAGAATCTGTGACACCGAACTTCTTTAGCGCTTCCATCCCTTGGCTCACCACCCTCAGTGCCTCTCGCGGCTCTTTAAACTCCCATCGAGTGATCGCAATAAATCCATCGGGTTTCAAGTGCTGAAAATATTCCTCGAACGCCTCGACGGTATAAAGGTTGTTTTCACTCAGCGCAAATGCTCCGGCCGCCGTTGACGCCCACGTATCCACCAGCGTCATCTGAATCACGTCGTATTGATCTTTGGAATTGCGGATCCAGCTCCGCCCGTCGGCGACGTTCATGTGCACTTCAGGACGCTCGTACAAGTGATATGAATAATCGGCGTGATTGCCACGCATGATTGTGTCAGCGATGATCGGATTGATCTCGATGCCCGTTACATCTTTGCTGCCATTGGCAACGGCGCGCAAAACGTCCACGCCACCACCCGGGCCGATGATGGCGAACTTACCATGCGGACGCAACACGTTGGCCACAGCTGGCGCCGCGGACATCAGATCTTTCTTCCAGTTGTAGCCGAGCGTCGGCGGATTTCCGTTGTCCTTAGGACGCAGTTCCCCATTCACATCCCAGTTCTTCGGATCCACATTCATGATCGCAGTCGAAGCGTCCGCATCGATGACGATGTACTTTGATTCGCCCACCTTGTCGACTTCAACGCGGGAGATCGCATTCCACTTGGCGAACAGCATCCACGGCTGATCGCGGCGTATGCCCTTGGCGTAAACAATGTCGATCAGCTTGCCGGAGTGGTTTGCCGCGATCAGCAGAGCAAACGCTACAGTCAGACATATGCTGATCGTCCTGCCTCGCTTTTCCTCAGCCCAAACCGCCGCCGCGATTGCCATCATCAAGGAGGAACAAACAATTGCGTTTGGCCCGCCAATCGTGTTCAACAGCGGCACCACTGCCATACAGGCCAGCGCGCCTCCTAGTAAATCCGAGGCATAGATGGAGCCAATGCCCTTCGCCTCGCGCGCAAACACGATCGAGAACAATAGTCCGGTAAAGAAGAATGGGATCGCCGCGGCAAGATAGAGCACGGTCAGCCTGCCGAAGTTCGCCAGCGTCAGGTCCATACTGATGGGCAGATGCAGGATGTCTTCAAGCACCAGCAACGTTAGGACGGCATTGGCAATACATATCCGAACGCCCAGTTGCCGGCTGTTCCACTTTGACAGCCAGTCGCGTTCAATGTGTGCAAACACTCCGCCCGCGCCCAATCCCAGCAACGCTACAGATATCGCAAGAAAAGCGAAGTGATAGAAGAGCACCACGGAGAAGAGCCTTGTCAGCGCCAGTTCCAGCAGCAGACTGGCAAAGCTGACCAGCGCAATCGCCACCATGGTGCGGTTGCGATTGATTGCAGGTGATTGTGTTCCAGCTTGTAACGGAGAGTCGAGAGTGGATACGTTCATGAGTTGTCGCATCCATCATAGCAAGCAGCCTCAGCTCCGGAGTGTGGCGCGAGACTCAGTCTTCCAATATCACCTGCGCCATCGCCTGCTGGTCAGTGTGAGTGAGTGACAGGGCAACACGCTTGGCCCCTAGCTTCGCGGCGAATTCCGCGGCCTTGCCGCTGAAGATGATGGTAGGACGTCCGCCGGGCTCGCGTCCCACTTCCACATCGTGCCACGTCACTCCGCGCCGCAGCCCGGTGCCGATGGCCTTCATCGCCGCTTCCTTCGCAGCAAATCGTGCGGCAAAACTTTGCGCCGATCCGTGCTTCTTTGCGTTGCAGTAGGCGATCTCCTTCGCCGTGAATACGCGATTGAGGAAACGCTCGCCAAAGCGCGCAATCGAAGCCGCGATGCGCGGGACTTCGGTAATATCAATGCCTGTGCCGACGATGGCCATGCGAAGAATGATAAACGTACCATGCTCGACCGCAATCCAGCGGGAATGATTGGGCTTGCTTCGGAGGCGCATTGCTTTGAAAGGCTTGCTTTGAGAGGGCACGGCTTCAGCCGTGCCGCCAACCGGGTCTTGTGCCGGCTTTAGCCGCCGAGGTACGCAAAGTGCGATTCAAAACAATCTGTCTCCGCGATAAAGCAGCTTACCCTCGACCATCCGCGCCTCATCCATCATCTTGTGTTCGCGCGGCGGCTTCTCGTTCTCGATGTGTAGCACGCGATGCCCGGACGCGGCGAGGTAATCCGACACCAGCATGCGATGACACTGGAAATACATCCGCTCAGCACACATGATGGCTACGTGACGCGACTCCGCTAGTTTCGCGACTTCGCCCGCTGCCGACTGAAACTCTTCCGTCAACATGTAATCGGCGTAATTACGAAACGAGTCATTGCGCAGGGCGATGTTCGGCGATTCGGTCAGGATTTTCTTCCGCCTCCCGCCAAGCTCTTTCATCCAGCGATACTCGATGCCGATCTCTGGCAGCCACAATTCCAACCGCTCGCGATTGAAATGCGGCAGCCGCTTCGACATGGGAAATGCGCGGATATCCGCCAATATTTGTATCTCATGCGCTTGCAGCACGGCGGAAAAATCGGCGAGGTCGCGGGTGGAATGGCCGAGCGTGTAGATGGTTGCCACTATCCTGAAATTGCTATGAGTGCTTCGGCGATGATGCGATCCTGCTCCGGAAAAACCGTGCGCAGATCCAGGAGCACGAAGCCTTCTTCCACACGTCCGACAATGGGCACGTGATTGGCACGGAGCCGCGCCAGCAATTCATCCGCGCTGTATTTTTCGCTGGTAACGGACACAAGAAAGGTTGGCAACACCGCAGTCGGTGCGGTGCCGCCGCCGATAATCGACTGGCCGGCTATCACGCCCGCCAATAAGTTGGGTGGCTTTCCTACCACCTTGGACAATGCTTCCGCCCTGGCTCGAATCTCCTCCGCGCTCAAGCGGATCATGCGCACGACAGGGATCGCATCATGATTGCCGCGCAAGTAGTCCATCAGCGTGGCCTCAAGCGCCGCATAAGTGAGTTTGTCCACCCGCAGCGCGCGGAACATGGGATTGGAACGGATCTTCGCGATCAGGTCGGCGCGGCCGCTGAGCATCCCCGCTTGCGGGCCACCGAGAAGCTTGTCGCCGCTGTACGTAATCACGTCCACGCCCGCGCGTATGCTCTCCGCAACTCCGCTTTCGTTCACGCCCATTGCGCGCAGATCGATCAACGCCCCATTGCCCAAATCTTCTAATACGGGGATATTGTGCTTCCGCCCCAGCGCCACCAACTCAGCAATTGACGGCTGCTCCGTAAATCCAACGATGGCAAAATTCGACCGATGTACCCGCAACAGTAATCGTGTCTTTCCCGTAATCGCCCGTTCATAATCGTCGATGCGCGTGCGATTGGTCGTCCCCACCTCACGCAAGATCGCCTGCGATTTTGCCATCACCTCCGGCACGCGGAAGCTACCGCCGATCTCCACCAATTCCCCGCGCGAAACGATAACCTCTCCACCTTCAGCCAGCGAATTCAACGCCAGCATCACCGCCGCCGCGCAGTTGTTGACGACAACCGTCTGCACATCAAACTGACTGTCCACATTGAGCAACCGCGCAAACAGACCCTGCACATGGACATCGCGCTTGCCGCGCTCGCCTGACTGGATGTCAAACTCAAGATTCGAATATCCGCGAGCGACCTCGCCGATATGCCTGATTGCCACTTCCGACAGCGGCGCACGGCCAAGATTCGTATGGAGGATCACACCGGTCGCGTTGATTACCGGCTTCAGCGATGGCGTGAGCGACTGCCGCAGATGTTGTTCCACCGCAACTGCAATCCCGCTTACTGCGATGTCGACTGCCGCCGCGTTCAAATGGCCTGCGGCAATCTCCTCGCGAAGACACTCCAGCACCGCCCGCGCAGCATCCGCAATCGCGCTTGTAGAAGCCGCCTCGCCGGCTGCGAGTTCCGCCATTCCCGGCAGTCGCAAGACTTCATCCACGGAAGGCAGCTTGCGGAAAAGCGTGTTGGAAGTTGTAGACATATGGGTATTATCCCACCTCCACCAATCCATACCGCCGTTGCCAATGTCGCTTAAGATGGTCCATCAAAGCCACCTTCTCTTCTTGCGATATCGACGGATCACCTCCAGCAACAACCCCAGCAGCCTCTCGTTTCGCGATCTCCAGAATCTCGCGATCACGCAACAGATTGGCGACGCGCAATTCCGGCATCCCCGCCTGTCGAGTGCCGAAGAACTCACCCGGCCCGCGCAGCTCGAGGTCTAATTCCGCTATTTCGAATCCGTTCTGCGTGCGCACCATCTCGTCCAGCCGACGCTCCGCCTCGGGCGATATCTTCGCTGTCGAATCCGTCATCAGGATGCAAAAAGATTTTGCCGCGCCGCGTCCAATACGTCCGCGAAGCTGGTGCAGTTGCGCCAGTCCAAAGCGCTCGGCATGTTCCACCACCATAATGGTCGCGTTCGGGACGTCCACACCGACTTCGATCACCGTCGTCGAGACCAGCAGATCGATCTCGCCGCGCTGGAAACGGCGCATGATCGCGTCCTTCTCGTCCGAATCCAGCTTTCCGTGCAGCAGTCCGATTCGAAGGTCGGGAAATATCTTCTTGCGCAGTTCGTCATACATTGCCACTGCGGCCTTTAGTCCCATCTTCGAGCGGCCTTTTTTCGACGCATCGGCTTCCATGCCCGGCCACTCACTTTCCTGCTCCACCGCTTCAATCACCGGATAGACCACATAGGCTTGATGTCCCGCCTTGATCTGTTTGCGCACAAACGCCCAGACTTCTTCGGCGCGCTCGTCGGAAACGCGACGCGTGGTGATTGCCGTCCGTCCTGGCGGAAGCTCGTCAAGGATGCTGGTGTCCAGGTCCCCGTAAAGTGTCAGCGCCAGCGTGCGCGGGATCGGCGTCGCCGTCATGACCAGCACATCCGGTTCGGCTGCGCCTTTTTTCATCAGCTTGAAACGCTGCATCACGCCGAAGCGATGTTGTTCGTCCACCACCACCAGCCCGATCTTCGCGAACTCGACTTTCTCTTCGATCAGCGCATGCGTGCCGATCACCAAATGCGCATTCCCTTGCGCGATATGGCGGCGGATCTCGCGCTTGCGGTCCTGCTCCAGGGAACCGGTAAGCAAGACAACCCGGTATCCGCAAGGCTCCAGCATGCGACGCGCAGCCAGATAATGTTGCGTTGCCAGAATCTCGGTTGGCGCCATCAGCGCAGCCTGATACCCGTTCTCAATCGCGATCACAGCCGCCTGAAGCGCGACGATTGTTTTTCCTGAGCCCACGTCGCCTTGCAGCAGGCGACGCATCGGCGCGGGATGCAGCATGTCATCCGCGATCTCTTTCAGCACACGCTTCTGTGCTGCCGTGGGATGGAATGGAAGAAATTTCTTGATCGCCCCCCGGACACGCTCATCCAGCTTGAATGAGATTCCCGGCCGCGCGCGCAAACGCTTTCGCTTCAGTTCCAGCCCCACTTCCAGGAAGAAGAGCTCTTCAAATATCAACCGCACGTGTGCAGGCGTTCGCGCCGATTGCAGCTGCGCAAAACTTTCGCCCGGGGGCTGGAAATGAACACGATTGAATGCCTCGCGTCGGTCCATCAACCCCACTCGCTCAGCCACTGTGCGCGGAATGCCGTCGCCGATCTGTTGCGACAAATTTTGCAATGCACGGAATATCGCGCCGCGAAACCATCGTGAAGTCAGCTTCTGATTCGCCGCCGATTCGTAAATAGGAACGATTCGCCCGATCTCCAGCGACTCTTCCACCCGCCTCTCGGCTTCCTTCTCCAATCGAGCGGCATCACCATCGTTTTGAGAGGCTTCCTGCGGGTTGGCGAGGATCTCATATTGCGGCTGGATCACCTGCAGACTGCCGCGCCCGCGGGTGCTCTTCTCCACCTTGCCGTAAAGCGCAACCAATTGGCCCGGCTTGAATTTGTCTTTCAGGTAAGTGCCATGGAACCAGATGCCCTTCAATGTAGAGCGGCCTTGTCCAAAGGTCACTTCGAAAATGGGCATTCGTTTCGTGCGGAAGAGCATGGCCGTGCGCACTTCGGCGATAATGCTGGCCATCTCTCCGGACTGCAATTCGCCAATCGTCCGCGGGTTCACACGATCTTCGTATCGGAACGGAAGATAATAGAGCAGGTCTTCGACGGTTTCAATGCCTTTTGCGGCGAGCATTTCGGCCAGCCGGGGCCCAATGCCCTTCACGTACATCACCGGCGTGTTCAGCTCAAGCACCAGTGGATGTTAACAAAGCCCCCTCAGCCAGATTGAGATTTTGCGGGTGTCCCTGAGAGTTCCGCGCTAAAATCTAATTCACTCCCAATGCAGAAAATCGCCATCTTGTATGACCTGAGTCAGGCGGTCATGTCCACGTTTGATCTGGACGAGGTGCTCAATCGCGCCCTCTCCATCATGCGCGACTACTTCCAGATGCCGAATGCTGCCATCTTCCTGATCGACGCGAATACCAGGGAGCTCTATCTGCGCGCCGGGTTTGGTCGTCCGCAATCGGAAGGTGAAGTGCGGCAACCGATCAGCGAAGGCATCGTAGGAGCGGCCGCGCGCGCCAAACGTCCCGTCTATGTGCGTGATGTCACTAAGGACGCCCGCTACATCATGCGCCTTTCCAATACACGCTCGGAAGTCGCCATCCCTCTCATGGTGCGCGACGAAGTTGTGGGCGTTGTCGATTTTCAAAGTGATTCTCCGGAATTTTTCGACAACGAAACCATCGATCTGCTCGCACTCTTTTCCACTCAGGCCTCCCAAGGATTGGAAAATGCCCGGCTCTATTCGCTGGAGCAGCGACGCGCCCGTCAACTGGAGGCCATTAACGCCATCGCCCGCCAGACTACCGCGGTAGTGGATCTGGATGAGCTTCTGGAAAAAGTCTGCCGCCTGATCCTGGAGCGTTTCGCTGTCGATCACGTGGCCGTTCTCCTCGTGCAAGAGGGACAACTTCAGGTTCGCGCTCATCTTGGCAAA
Source organism: Acidobacteriaceae bacterium (assembly GCA_025462925.1). Lineage (GTDB taxonomy): Bacteria > Acidobacteriota > Terriglobia > Terriglobales > Acidobacteriaceae > JAICLA01. Next base: position 7,794 of record JAOAPL010000083.1, on the reverse strand, counting down.
TTGACGGCGAGTGTCGAAAAGGGTGACTTGCTTGCGCCCGGCCTCGGCATAGCCGCGCGCGCCATTGAGCTGGGAAAAACCGTGCTGGAAAACGATGTCACCAATGACACCGGCTATCTTCCCGGCTTCGAAGAAACGCTTTCCGAGATGTGTGTGCCCCTGATCTTCTATGGCGAAAAACTTGGATGTCTGGCGCTGGAGAGTGCTAGGCGGCACGCATTTGAGGCATCAGACATTCAACCTCTGGAGGCTGTCGCCGACATCTGCGCCGCGGCTATCCAGAACGCGCGCCATTTTGAGAAGACGCAGCAGCTCGCCTATCTCGACGGCCTTACGGGCATCTTCAATCGCCGGTTTTTCGAGCTGCGTATTGCAGAAGAATTAGAACGCGCCAATCGTTATGGCTCGTCGATGTCGGTGATCATGATGGACATCGATCATTTCAAAAAACTGAATGACGAATTCGGACATCTGCTCGGCGACGAAGTCCTCCGCCAGGCTTCGCAGGTGTTCACGCAACATCTGCGCAAGGGTGATGTCGTCTGCCGATACGGCGGCGAAGAATTTGCGCTATTACTCCCGCAAACCAATGGCGAGAACGCGCTTGAGGTCGCGGAGAAGTTGCGCCGTGCCGTAGAGGCGTGGCATTTCCCCGGCGTCCCACGAAAAGTCACCATCAGCGCCGGAGTGGCTGACTCTCCCACCTTCGGCAAAGTCCGCGACGAGATCGTCGCCGCCGCCGATTCCGCTCTTTATCAGGCTAAGCAAGCCGGACGCAATTGCGTCTTCACCGCCGGGCGCAGTAAGCAAGCGCCCGCATAGATTTCTGCTCACTTTATCTTTCATGGCACAACCAAAAACAGCCCAATCACCGGTTCCAAAGCCCGCTACCCGTGTCGCCCTGCTTGATCTGGACGAGGCAGATGCGAAATTGCTCACTGACTGCTTCAAGCAATTCAACGTCAAAACCACCACCTTGCATGGCGACGAAAAAAGCCGCCTGGCCAAGGAAAAACTCGAAGGGTGCGTGCTCCGCCTTGACGATTCTGCCGGTTCGGTCCTCGAAGCCGCGCGCAATTCGCCTTCAAACCGCCGGATGCTCATCTACGGGATCGCCGCCGATCCCAAGATCGCGATGCGTTACTCCCGATATTGCATCAACGCCATCTTTCCCGATCCGCTGGAGCGGTCAGCCGCGCTTAAAGTCGTGCGTGCCACTTATCTGCTCGCGCTTCACGAATATCGGCGATACGTTCGCATCCCGCTTGCTGTCGAAGTTGTCTTGTCCACAGATGGACATCGGGTCACCACGCTTAGCGAGGAGATCAGCAGCGGCGGTATGTCCTTGCGTGCTCACGAACTGATGCACGGCAAGATCAAGGTGCAGGCCAAGTTTGTCTTGCCGGAGGCGCAAGACGTCGATATCACTGCTTCGATTTGCTGGCGTCGCGAGGCCGGCAGCATGATCGGCATCCGTTTTGATTCAGAGCACAAGAGTCGGCAATTGGTGCAAAAGTGGGTGGACGACTTCCTGCAATTCTGATCGGAATTTGAAACTTTGCTCCGCCGGGTCGCGTATCGTCAGTAATCTTCCTCATTGTCACAGCCGGAGCGGCAAGAAACAATGCTGCTCTCGTCACAGCTAGCTACACTTGGCAAATCTATGCATCCTGTTGAATTGAAGAACGTCTGCAAGTCGTACGACAAGTTCGTCGCCGTCGACAACTTGTCCTTCTCCATCCCGGCGGGCACCATGTTCGGGCTTCTTGGCCCGAATGGCGCCGGGAAGACCAGTACCATCCGCATGATGATCGGCATTACTATGCCCGACTCCGGCGAAGTCCGCATGTTTGGCGAGCCCTTCCGCCGGGATTTCCTCAAGCGTGTGGGATATCTTCCCGAAGAGCGCGGACTCTACCCCAAGATGAAGGTTGTGGAGCAACTGGTCTTCATCGGTGAACTGCACGGCCTCTCCGCCGCCGAAGCTAGAAAGCGCGCACTTGCCTGGGGCGAGCGCCTGGAGATCGCCGAGAGTTTCCAGAAGAAGACGAATGAACTCTCCAAAGGGATGCAGCAGAAGATCCAGTTCATTGCCACCCTATTGCATGATCCCGATTTCATCATCATGGATGAGCCTTTCTCTGGACTTGATCCCGTCAACTCCAAGCTATTGGAAGACGTGCTCATCGATTTGCGCAAACAGGGCAAGACTATTTTGTTCTCCACGCACCGTATGGAGCAGGTGGAAAAGTTGTGTGACTCGATATGCCTCGTGAACAAGGGCAAGGCCGTACTCGCAGGCGAGCTGCGCGAGGTGAAAGCGCGATATGGCAAGAACCAGGTGGAGATCACATTCGAAGAATCCAATGAAGGCGCTTTTTTGCAGGATGACACCATGGTGCGCTCACTCGATCGCTATGAAGGACACGTGTTGGTGCGGCTCGCTCCCGGCGCCGACGCGCAAAAGCTTCTGAAGACCGTGACCGAGCGCTCCCGTGTAAACAAGTTTGAGCTGATGGAACCGTCACTGGAAGAGATTTTCATAGAAGTGGTGGGCAAAACCGATGCATAAGATGACCCTGAGAAACGTCTGGCTTATTTCCAAGCGCGAGTACTTGGAGCGCGTGCGCACCAAGGCGTTCTTGATCTTCACGCTTCTCACACCGGCTCTGGCCATTGCTTGGGCCGTGATTCCCGGCCTGATGATCAATGCCAAGAGTGGTGGCACCCGTAATTTGGTTGTGGTCACGTCTAACGCGCAGTTTGGCCAGGCTATTAAGGACCGCCTTTCCAATCCGCCCGACTCTGCCACTGAACCCGACGTGCGACGCAAGAGCCGACAGGAGGCTTTGGAGGAAGTAAAGTACAACGTCACCATCAGTAATGACGTTTCTGAACAGGAACGTATTGCGCTGCAGAAAAAGATAGATACCAAGGAGATTGACGCTTTCATCTGGCTCGACAGCAAAGCTCTGGACGAGCACGCGTTGACTTACACCGCCGCCGCTGTCTCCGACTTCAGTGAGCTCAACGGCCTCCGGTCCGCGGTTCGCGATGCCTTGATGAAGCAGGATCTCCGCACCCGCGGCTTGTCCGAGGGCGATGTAGAAAATGTACTGAAGACTTACAAGATCGATACCGTTCAATGGAAGGACGGAAAAATAAAGAAATCCAACGAAGGGCTGCAATTCATCGGCATCTTCATTCTTGGCTTTGCCATGTACATGACCGTCCTCATCTTTGGGATGAGCGTCATGCGTTCGGTCCTTCAGGAAAAGACTTCGCGCATCATGGAAGTCATGATGTCCTGCGTTGCGTCAACTGACCTCATGGCCGGCAAGATTCTCGGTGTTGGCGCGGTTGGGCTTACGCAGATCGTCATCTGGGTCTTGATGGGCACTGTCGCGGCCACACCCGGCTTCACCATGATGGCGGACGTGGTAAAGCAGGCCAACTATTCCGTATCCACAGGCATTTACTTTGCAACGTTCTTCCTGCTCGGATACTTCCTCTACAGCTCACTCTGCGCAGCATTGGGTGCAATGGTCAACTCTGAACAAGAAGCGCAGCAGATTCAGATGTTCGTGATGATGCCGCTCATCCTGTCATTTTTTATGATGTTCCTGGCCATCCGCGTTCCCAATGATCCGCGCGTAGTCTTCGTCTCCATGATTCCCTTCGCCGCGCCGCTGGTGATGTTCGCACGCATTGTCGTGCAGACGCCACCGTTCTGGCAGATCGCCACGTGCATAGGCATCATGATCTTGACCATCTACTTGACCCTGCAACTCACGTCGCGCGTTTATCGGGTGGGGATTCTCATGTACGGCAAGCGCCCAACGCTGCCGGAGATCATCAAGTGGATTCGCTACGCCTGAGGCAATAACCCGAATGGGTGGCGCAGGCCTTTAGGCCTGCATATTCCGCCCCAGATGAAAGGGCTTTAGCCCGAGGAAATCCTGCGGTTGCCCCACCCTTATCCACAGGATCGGCTGGGACAAGTGGTAACGCACTCTAACGGGTGGTGCAGGCCTTCAGGCCTGCGTTTTCGGCTGACAACAACCCCGGCTTTAGCCGCTGAGGTCGGTTCACTTAGCTGCTAAGAGCTAAAGGCTAAGGGCTACCCGCTCAGCACTCCATTTACAATCGTTCCGTGGCAGGCACCCCACAACTCGGCGAGAAAATAGAATCGCCACTTCCCAGCACCTTCACCTTCCGTCAGCGACTTGCACTTTTCTTCATCAGCACCCTGGGCACTCTCGCCATCCGGCTCATTGGCCCTACTATCAGGCTTGAAGTTGAAATCGAAGAGGGCGGCACCTCGGAAATAATTCACGTCCCCGCCATTTATTGTTTTTGGCACCAATGTGTCTTCGCCTCCGCGTGGGTCTTCCGCAACCGTCAGATCGCGGTGATGACCAGCCGCAGCTTCGATGGCGAATATATCGCGCGCATCATTCAGAATCTACGCTTTCGTACCGTTCGCGGTTCCAGTTCTCGCGACGCCGCCCGCGCGCTGCTGGGCATGCACACTGAGATCGAGAACGGTTACACCGTGGCCTTCACCATCGACGGTCCACGCGGCCCGCGACACGTCGCAAAACCCGGGCCAGTCCTGCTGGCGCGCAACACGCAGGTGCCAATCATCTGCTATCACCTGGCCCTACAGAAAAAATGGACTCTGCGTTCATGGGACCAGACCAAGATTCCTAAGCCGTTCACACGGGCTCTCGTACGTTTCAGCAAAGTGATCAACGTTCCCGCCGACCTCGATTCCGCGGGCATGGAGAAAGTGCACGCAGAGATGCAGGCCGCGCTGGAGCGGGTCACTGCCTACGCCGAATCGCGATTTTCGACGAAACAAAAAGCAGAATAGGATTCAATGCCCAGGAAAAAGCTATTGCTCTCTTGGAGCAGCGGCAAAGACAGCGCATGGACGCTGCACCTTCTACGCCAGCAAAATCAGTACGAGATCGTCGGCCTGCTCACAACCGTGAATCAGGCCTTCAATCGCGTTGCGATGCACGGAACTCGCGTAGAACTGCTGCGCGTTCAGGCTGAATCCGCGGGTCTCCCGCTGATTGAATTGCCGCTCCCCTGGCCGTGTTCGAACGAGACTTACGAATGCGTCATGCAGGCCGCATGTTCAGACGCGATTACAAGAGGAGTAGAAGTGATCGCTTTCGGCGATCTTTTCCTGCGCGACATCCGCGCCTATCGCGAAAAACAATTGCAAGGCACAGGCCTCACTCCGGTTTTTCCTCTCTGGGAGATTCCAACCGACAAACTCGCGCATGAGATGATCTCTGGCGGACTTCGCGCCCGACTCACCTGCATCGACCCGAAGTCTCTGCCCCACAGCTTCGCTGGCCGCGAGTTCGACACTACGCTCCTAAGCGACTTACCTCCCGGCACCGATCCCTGCGGCGAGAATGGCGAGTTCCACACCTGCGTCTACGATGGCCCAATGTTTTCGAAAGCTCTCGAGATCACAACCGGCGAGGTGGTCGAGCGAGATGGATTCGTTTATGCGGACATGCTGATCTCGAACGCGGCCCTGCAAGCGCCAATACTCAAATGACTATCAATGGCCGTCCCCGCATTGACCACCTCGGCCCCAGCATTTAGGATTTAAGTTTGCCCAATAGGTCCTGCCCCATTCTGGCTGTCTGGTGGAGGACTGCGGGCTGGATTACACTATGCCGTCAATCGGCCGCGCGCAGGAGGCGCACATCAACATGCCCGGAATTGAAGATAAAGTTAAGCAGATCATTATTGACCAGCTGAGCGTGGAGGAGAGCGAGATCACTCCCACTGCGTCCTTTGTTGACGACCTCGGTGCCGATTCACTCGACCGCGTCGAGCTCATCATGGCATTCGAAGAGGCCTTCGACCTGGAGATCCCGGACGAGCAGGCAGAAACCATCAAGACCGTGCAGGACGCGGTCAGCTACATCGAGAAGAACTCGAAGACCGTAAAACAATAGTTCTCATCGCCATCAGCAAACATCTAAACATCCCAGCAAAGTACCAGGAAAGGCCAACAAAAATGGCTACTGCCGTTGAAGACAAAGTAAAACAGATCATTGTGGAACAACTTGGTGTGGACGAAGGTGAAGTCACGTCCAGCGCTTCTTTTGTCGATGACCTCGGGGCAGATTCGCTCGACACCGTCGAGCTAGTCATGGCCTTCGAAGAGTCCTTTGACATCGAGATCCCCGACGAAGACGCCGAGAAGATTCGCACGGTGAAGGATGCCGTCGAATACATCGAAAAGAATTCGAAAGGCGGCAAGTAGTTTTGTCCCGAGGCGCCGTTAACCCTAATCGACGTGTTGTTGTTACTGGCATGGGTCTCATTTGCGCCGTCGGCCATACCGCCCCTGAAGTCTGGCAGAACCTGCAGGCGGGCAAAAGTGGCGTTGCCACCATCACGCATTTCGATGCCACCGGCTTCGCATGCACCATCGCCGCTGAGATCAAGAATTTTGATCCGCTGAAGTTCATCGAAAAAAAAGAGATCAAGAAGATGGGCCGCTTCATTCATCTGGCGCTCGCCGCCAGCGATGAAGCCATGAAGATGTCCTGCCTGAAAGTCACTGAGGAGAACTCCACTCGCGTGGGCGTTCATATCGGCAGCGGGATCGGCGGGTTCGACGTCATCGAGCGCGAACATACCAATCTCATGCAGGGTGGCCCGCGAAAAATCTCGCCTTTCTTCATTCCCGCTTCCATCGTCAATCTCGCCGCCGGACACGTAAGCATCCGCTACAACGCCAAAGGCCCCAATGAAGCCACTTGTACCGCCTGCACTACCAGCGCGCATGCCATTGGCGATGCCTACAAGATCATCGAGCGCGATGATGCAGACGTCATGATTGCCGGCGGCACCGAAGCCGCTATCACTCCGATGGGCGTTGGCGGATTCGCCGCCATGCGCGCGCTCTCTACCCGCAATGACGCTCCCGAAAAAGCCAGCCGCCCCTGGGACAAAGATCGCGACGGCTTCGTCATCGGCGAAGGCGCGGGCATTCTCATCCTTGAAGAGTTGGAGCACGCGAAGGCACGGGGCGCCAATATTCTCGCCGAGATCATCGGTTACGGCATGAGCGCCGACGCATATCACATCACCCAGCCCGCTGAAGATGGCGAAGGCGGATTCCGCGTGATGCTGAACGCCATCAAAGACGCCAACATCAAGCCCGAGGACGTGGACTACGTTAACGCCCACGGCACTTCGACTCCCATTGGCGACGTCCTCGAAACCAAGGCCATCAAGCGCGCTTTCGGTGAACATGCGACCAGCAAAAAACTCCACGTCAGCTCGACGAAGTCGATGACCGGACATCTTCTTGGCGGCGCCGGTGGCCTCGAAGCCGGCATCACCATCCTCGCCTTGCGCGACCAGGTGATTCCTCCCACGGTCAACATCGAGAATCTCGATCCAGAGTGTGATCTGGATTACGTTCCCAACACCGCTCGCAAGGCGAAACTCGACATCGCGCTCTCCAACAGCTTCGGCTTCGGCGGCACCAACGGTTCGCTGATCTTCAAACGCTGGACAGAATAGTTCGTGACTTCAAAAATAACCGGGTGCCCCACCTGTGGCGAAGCCACAGGTGGGACCTCCTTTATTTGATTGACCTTACGACTACGATCTCTACTTCATCTTAGTTTTTGCCGATGTCGCTGTGCAGTTGTCCGAGACCATATCGACTTTGTCCACTTTGAAATGACGTTCTCCTGCCTTTTCCTTGTGCTCACCTTTTTCAGCGCCACCGCCCATCTCCTGTTT
>JAOAPL010000080.1 GCA_025462925.1 Acidobacteriaceae bacterium | reverse complement strand
GACATGCCGATCCTCGGGATGGACAGGTTTTTTAGTCAGACCGGTGTTTTCACAGCGGCAGACTATCCCAGCGTGGGACAAGCGCGCACTCAGTTCGCGGTAGCACCTCCCGCTACGGCGACGAAGTTCGTGCGAGTCCTTTCACCGACAGCTAAGACGCCGGATGATGGCTATCGGTCCACCGCGGAGAAGCATGGAAATTTTCCTGGAGACGATGCGACCATCAAAAGCATACGACTTTGTTTTCAGCAAGGTCTATAGAACAGAGGGCAATTTGTTGCTCAATATTTATTTTGCCGGCCTCGTGCAGTGAATGGCTGAGGCACACGTATAAGTCAGGAGTTTGAAAACTCTAATGTATTCATGGACGTGCTTTAACATGACTACAATTATTCTGATGAAATCGTTGCAATGATAGGATGAAGCGATTATTCTCCTTCGGTGTGGCTGAACGCTGGCCACACTTGCCCTTTCCCGCAACCCTGGGGTGGCCTAACCGCTGTCTAAATCTAAGGACAGCGCCACTCGCTTCATAGAAAGAAATCGTATCCGCATCAAGAGCAGGAAATCCATCATGAAACATCTCTTTGCTTCAAATTCATCCTCCCCTGAACAAAAACGAAAGATCGATTGCGATGCTGATCCAATCGCATCGTTAACAGAAATGTTTGTGGGAATGGTGCAGGCGGGACGCATTGCCAAAGGGCAGTGCCCGGCGATGCGTCCGGTATTTCTCAAGCCGCACGGTGTGGTGCGCGGGACTTTTCGCATGTTGCCCAACCTGCCCGACAATCTCAAGGTAGGGCTTTTTGCCGGCACTGAATATCCCGCCTGGGTGCGCTTCTCTTCGGATACCTTGCCGACAGTTTCAGACTACAAAACCACCCTCGGCATTGGCATCAAGTTGTTTGATACTCCAACGCCAAAAATCTTTGGCTTGGCTGAGGAGAAGACCTTCGACTTTATCCTTCAGAACTTTGATGTGTTCTTTGTCAATACCGCGAAAGACATGTGCGAGTTCACACAGGCGGGAGTGGTCAATGCTGACTACGACACTTACCTCAAGGCCCACCCGAAAACCGCTAAATTGCTGGATGAAATGGCCAAGCCTGTCGCCAGCGTTTTAGAGGTCGATTACTGGAGTTGCGTTCCTTTCGCCTTCGGACCCGACCGTTACGTCAAATACAAACTCGAACCGGAGACGCACACGGATCCGCTTCCGGGCCCTCCGCCGGATCCCACCTACCTCGCCGCCGATCTTGAGAAGCGGCTCAAAGAAGGCGAAGTGCGCTTCCGCTTTACCGTCCAGTTCCGGACCGATCCAAAAACAATGCCGCTCGACGAAGCTACGGTACGCTGGAGTGAAAAAGCCAGCCCACCCGTCCACATCGCGGACTTGGTTCTGCCGCAACAGGACATTACGTGGAGGGGCCAGGCCTCTTATGGAGAAAACCTTTCATTGAATATCTGGCGGGTGACCGAAGATCACAGGCCACAAGGCTCAATTGCCGACGCCCGGCGAGTAGTTTATGCCACATCAGCTGATCTAAGAAGAAACGTGAATGGCGTCCCCACGGGAGAGCCGGTAGAGCCCAAGCCTGCACTGGAATCGGCGCCCTGTGTAGATCAGGTAATTGTGCGTGCCGCCATCTGTCCCGGTATTGGCATTGCACGCATTGGTGACAGCGCGACTGAATTCTACATTGGCCCTGAAGTGGTCGACCCACCGCCCCAACCTCCGGATTACTATCGCGATTCTGCTGGGGCCTTGAAACGCGAAGCCGCCAGTTTTCGAATATATGCTTACAACGCCACCGGACAGGTGGTGCGCGAACTCACCGCGGAAAACGCTGATGTTAGATGGACGGTGCATCTCGCCAACCGGAAAGCTCAGTGGTACCAGTTTCAAGCCGCGCTGGATATTCCTGATGCGGCTACGATGTCAGTGCCTCTCCGCAACGCCAAGGTCCCAAGCAATGCGCGTGCAAGTCTGGCCATTGATCCGGGAGAGCGCAGCATCACGGGTAAGGCGGTCTCTGGCGGCCCCGAACATCATTTCGATACAGGAAAATTCAAGGGAGTACCGGTGCCACTGGGTGAGATTAGGACAGACGATGCCGGCCGATTGCTGGTCCTGGGCGGAACGGGCAAATCTGCGTCGCCTTCTGATGCTCCTATTTTTATTCCATCTGATCCCAACAGCTTCAACAATGCCGATGATTGGTATGACGATATTTCTGACGGCCCTGTAACTGCGTCGGTGTCCATCGATGGCAGGTCTATTCCTGTGGAATCAGCATGGGTCGTGGTTGCTCCGCCCAACTATGCACCAAATGTTATTGGCTGGCGCACGATGCATGAATTGCTAGTTGACATCTATGTTCAGTGCGGCTGGATGGCAATGCCGGAGCAGGTTTTCTTCGCCAATGACATCCTGCCCGTTCTGCGGCGTCTCTCCAATCTTCAGTGGGTCAACAAGGGCTTTGCCACAATGTTCGGCAAAGGCTGTCCCATGGATTTTGAAGATTCCGATTTCATTGCCAGATTGGCCCAGACGCCAGATCCGGTGACTAAGGCAGATCCATATATGGAGCTGCGGCAGGTGGTCTTCAATTGCTTTCGTCCTACAAACACTGCCGTAAACGAGCCACGTACCTGGCCCTGGATTTACGGCGACGCGTTCGGATCATTTTCTACTGCCTCGCCCGGCAACAATCTTCCGCTACCTTCCGTGCAGCAGGCGCTGCTCAGGAACTGGGTGGAAGGCAATTTTGTGGATGACTGGAATCCTGCCGCGGTGTTGCCGAAAACAATTAACAACGTGCCTCTTGCGGAACAACCAGCCATGTTGACCAAGGCGGCGCTGCATTTCTGTCTTGCGGATGCGTTCCATCCCGGTTGTGAAATGACCTGGCCGATGCGCCAGGCAAGCATGTATGAAGCGCCTTTCCGCATTCGCCGCCGTGCGCCGGGACCTGAGCCCAACTATGGTGCCCAACTCACGCAGCAAATTGCTCTCCGTCCGGGTGGACCGGTCTATGCTCAGGGGCCGGGCGACATCAGCCGGTGGATGGCCTTGCCTTGGCAGGGTGACACCGCGTTCTGCCGCTCCGGATATGAGCCCGAATATGATCCTTATCTGCCCACATTCTGGCCCGCACGTGTGCCGAACCAGGTGCTTACCCAGGAAGATTATGACAAAGTGATTGATACCTCATTGCCGCGTGAAGAGCGCATCATCGCCTTCAGTAATCGTCCCAATTGGCTGCGCGCTTTGAAGGGCGGCGTAGCAGAAGTCATGAAGCAGATGGTTGCGCACTTCGGTGCCATGGGGATAGTGGAAGCGCGTCCCGGTGTCAAAGATGATCCTGATTTCCCTGAAGTCATCTATGTGGAAACTCTTGCGGGAAGCCACTTGAAGGCGCAGGCATTGCAGGCAACGCGGATGCTTGCAGAGCAACCGGCTCCGCCCACTCGCACCCAACGCGCGGGCTGGGAAAGCCAGGAGCAACTGGAAGAATTCCGTTCTGTCCGCGTGCGGAACCGGTAGCCCATCATGTGGGACGCAGTGATCGCCGGCTCAGGTCCAGCAGGATCGGTGGCCGCACATGTTTTGGCCCGCAAGGGACGACAGGTCCTGTTGGTGGATGTCGTTCCGCGCCACACCATCAAAGTGGGCGAAGCGTTGCCTGGTGCGGCCCTGCGTCTCTTGCGCGCGTTGAGTCTCCCGGTCCCGGATGGTCAGGAACCGCATACTCCCATTGGCGGGAATCTCTCTTCCTGGGGTTCGGAGGATCTGGCTGCGACGGATTTTTTTCATGATCCAGACGGCCGAGGATGGAGGCTGGATCGTTTCCTTTTTGATGCCGAGTTGCGCGAGGCAGCGACATCTTCCGGCGCTGGGTTCAAACAGGCACGCGTCCTTGAAGCGGAGCGTGAGAGCGAAGCTTGGCGGATCAAGCTCGACAACGGCGAAATAGTGGCTGCGCGTTGGCTGATTGATGCCACGGGAAGAAGCTCGTCTCTAGCGCGCAGGGCTGGCGCCAAATGGCAGCGTGATGCTCCGTTAACCGCTCTGTTTGGCATTGGCCAGCCGCAAAAAGAATTCCGGCTGAATCGCACCATGGTCGAAGCAGTACCTCAGGGATGGTGGTACGCCGGCCTGTTGCCTTCGGGATCGCCAATAGTTGGCCTTCATCTTCTTCCCCAGGATGCGGGTCAATTCGCTGCTTCTTCTGCCGCCTGGAAAAAGGCAATGATGGAAACCTGTCACATCAGCGCTGCATTCGGCGGTGTGACATTCAATTTTCCATTGCGGGCACTCGACGCTTCGGGTGGCCGCCTGAGCCATTTCACTGGAGATGGATGGCTTGCCTGTGGCGACGCTGCGATGTCCTTCGATCCAATCTCTGCTCAAGGCATCGTCTCGGCCCTTCACAGCGGCATGATGGCCGGCATGGCCATTCATGGAATTCTGGAGGGGGACCCCACAGCCCTGAACAGCTACAACAGTCGGCTAGAAGACATCCGGAGAATTTATTTGTCGCGCTGCAGGAGCATCTACCAGAGTGAAACCCGTTGGTCCAACAATCATTTCTGGTTGCAACTCCGACAACCTGAGCATTTGTCCGAACGATCTTCTTTCCGAAGCCATACTGGGCTCGTTAATTCGTAGAATCGTTAGATGCCCAAACGAGATGTGCCGCGGGCGATTCGTCGAAGGGTCTCATAATTGTGCAGGAGGCATTTGAGTGCCTCAAGCTGCGCCGCCGGCGGCCGAAATATGCTTCTTATCAGCTCTTGGGTAATCTGTTCGCTACGTATGCGCTTGACCTTCCTTGGTGCTTGCTTCTTGACGCCCGGCGTCCAGATCCTATTGATGACTGTCGCTTTGAGCGACAATGTACCGGCAGGGATAGATCAGCGATGACCCAGCCACCATTTAAGGGAACGGTCGACTATCCGGCTGTATTGCGGAAAGGGCCTATTGGCTCGGCTAAACTTGCTGCGTTTCTATTGGAGGAACTGCCCTACGTCTGGCGAGATGCTTACATTGACATGACATCGCGTCGGACGAACATCGTCCGTTGGCATTATGGATCTTTCGAATATCTCTTTGATGACCACGCCACTCTGGAAGTGACTGGGGTCGTGCCTCATGATCCTAATGTTGAGGCGAGACTCATCGCCGCGCTTGGGCGTTCTCAACCGCGAGAAATGGCGCGCGATGACTATCGCCTCAAAGGATGGATTGGGGCTACCGAAAAGACGTTCGGCAAGGAATGGGACAAGGGCCACTTTATCGCGCATTCGATCGGAGGAAAGGTGGACGGGCTGGAGGCCAATGTCTTCGTTCAGCGTCGCGATCTCAATCGGGGTTGGTCGGTGGCAGGAAAGCGATTTCGCGATATGGAACAGTACTGTGTCTTGAACCGTGGGACCTTCTGCTTTAGCCGTCCCCTTTATGCGGACGAGACGGCAAGACCTGCATGTGTTGAATTCGGAATCCTCAAGGTGAACCGGGAGCTCTGGGTCGAGTGCTTTGACAATTGCCAGGACGTGTCTCCATCGCCATCCCAATGAGCGCCGATATAGAGGTTTATTCGGTAGGCAGTGGCTGTTCATTCAGCGCATCCAGCGATGCTTCCGAATAATGTCTGAGGGCCTTCGCGACCGGAATCTCTCGTGCGCATTCCTCATCATCATTTGCAGAATGATTCACTCGACTACTCACTGGATATTTCTTCATCAATTTCGCCTCGAACGGCTTGAGACAGTCAGCCACGAGCGCAGGGGTTGTCACGCCAGGGTCTAGCCACAAGTCGTAATCTGCCGGCTTCAGGATTGCCGGCATACGGTCATGCACATCGGCAACCAGCGAGTTCGTTTTGGTGGTAAGGATTGTGCATGTTTCGACGATCTCGTTGGCCGGATCTCGCCAGCTCTCCCATAATCCAGCGAAGGAAAAGACACCGTCGTCTATCATGCCAAAGCTGTACGGTTGCTTCTCTTTCGGTCCGACTTTCTGCCATTCGTAAAACGAATCCGCAGGAACCAGGCAACGGCGCCGACTCATTGCGTCACGGAAAGCGGGCTTCTCCGCGGCCGTCTCCGACATCGCATTGATAGTCTTGAATCCGATGGACGCGTCTTTGGCCCAATACGGAATAAGCCCCCAACGGAGCAGACTAAAGGTGCGCTTGGGTTCATGCGGATCCTGCCGAATGACAGCCACTGGCTGGGTGGGCGCAATGTTCCAACGCGGTGTCCAAGGTGGGTCTTCGTCGAGACCGAAATGGTCACGGATGTAACGCTCCTTCGCTGTAAGTCGGTATCGGCCACACATGGAGCGTCAGTTTAACAGAGCCCACGAATGTGTTGGGGCAAGCGTTACACATTCAATATCATTCCGAAGTCAGGAATAATATTGCTTCCAGACGATTGTGCGAAAAATCATTCACATCGACATGGACGCGTTTTACGCCTCTGTCGAGCAGCGAGACGATCCGCAGCTCCGCGGCAAGCCCGTGATCGTCGCTTGGCAGGGCAATCGTTCCGTCGTCTGTGCCGCCTCGTATGAGGCCAGGGCATTTGGCGTGCGTGCGGCCATGCCAGCAGTACGAGCGGAACGCTTGTGCCCTAGTGCGATCTTTGTCCCTCCGGATTTCGTGCGCTATCGGGTGGTCTCTCACAGCGTACGGGAGATTTTCAAACGCCACACGGACTTGATCGAACCATTGTCGCTGGATGAAGCGTACCTGGACGTTACCGAAAACAAGACTGGCTTGCCGACCGCCACGCTTGTAGCGCGCACCATTCGCGAACAAATCCGCCAGGAACTGAACCTGACGGCCTCGGCGGGCGTGGCGACTAATAAGTTTTTGGCAAAACTCGCCTCTGACTGGCGCAAACCTGATGGCTTATTCGTTATCCAGCCCGACGACATAGATGCTTTTCTGCTTCCGCTGCCCGTTGGACGCCTGCCCGGCGTAGGCAAAGTGACGGGTGAGAAACTCGCGAAAAGGGGGATTCAGACGGTGGGAGGTCTGCGAGGGATAGAGTTACTGGCGCTCGAAGACGACTTCGGCAGCTATGGTATCCGCTTGTACGACCTCTCGCGGGGGGTGGACCGTAGTGAAGTCGTCCCGGACAGGCCAACCAAATCGATATCGGTGGAGGATACATTTGAGCACGACGTACCGTTGGCACAAACAGAGGTGATGATCCGCCGGCTTGCGGAAAAACTGTGGTCCGCTTCGCGTAAGGAGTCTCGGATAGCCCGAACAGTGGTCCTCAAACTGAAGACCAGCGAGTTCAAAATCCTCACACGTAGTCACACATCCAGCGCTCCTCCCGCTTCCTGCGAGGAATTAACCGCCCTCGCTCTGGCTCTGCGCGAGCGAGTAGATCTCGGCCCGAAGCAACGGTTTCGGCTGGTCGGTGTTGGCTTGAGAAGTTTCCGCGAGCCTGAAGACGCTCCAGCGCAACCGGATCTTTTCGAATGACCTTCACGTTGTGGTCGCGCCGGGAACAGCTGGGGTGTGTCGTGGAGTGGTGCCGTACGTTTGAGCCGATAAGCGCCAAAACTCACCCGCTCGATCCGGACCCTGCGGAAATGTCCCTACTAATGATCCATTCAAGGCGAAGATGCGCGAGAGTGGCACATTCTGCGACGGGCCCTCTATTCAATGATTTAGAGTTAGTCGTCAGCTCAGGGAAGGGCCGAAGAGAATTTCCGGGGATTTAGCGGTTCCGATCGCTACGCAAAGATGTCGCAAGCACCGGCAAATCAGCCTATCCCCAGTCGAGCTGAAGTGGCCAGTCGGCCAGTCGAAAGCAAAGTGCGTTCATCGTCGAACAGCCAAGGTTCGTACCCCGACTGTTTGCTTGAAAACAGTCCCCGTTGTCTAAGTTTCTCGATCAGGGACCGAAGTGGAAGGAGTTTACGCTGCGCGGATGATTGCCCCAACCAGCTCCAGGCGTCCTTTGAAATGAACTTTGCTCGATTCCTTCCGAGGCCATAGGTCCTTTGAGAGGGGACTAAGAAGGATGACATTTTGCGTTGGACAGGTTGTTGGCCCAATGCCGCAAAGTCTCAGTCAATCAGACACAATCAACGCCTATCTTAATCCAGGTCGGAGGGACGACGGACAAGGAAAGGAATCTCTACAATCGGGAAATCGGAGGATAAGAATTCTTTAATAATCGAATTCCCTTGTGGTGGCAGACTACTTCTCTTGTAGGGAGATTTGATTTCCCGAGTACACTATTGTGCGACGAAGCCACGGAAGGTGCTAGAAACATGCGGCCACAGCCGAGCTGGCGAGAAAGGTTTGTCGGCGATGCGCAGCGGTTGGGGAAAATCTCCTCTGCCCGGATTGCGGAGTCGGACCGAGATTGCGAACGAGTGAATCGTGTTTGGGCGCTGGGCCGCAGCCTGACGCGTCGTCGGTAGTGGCCTGCGTGAGAGGGCGGATGATGTGCTGATTCCCGACCAAGAAACGGCTGTCGACTTCCTCAACTACGAGGCTGTTGCCAAAACGATTGTCGCGCTGCTCAAAGAAAATCGCGAGCACGCGCTGACGATCGGCATCCACGGTGACTGGGGCGCCGGGAAATCCAGTGTCCTTAAGATGGTCGAATCCGGCATGCGCGACGACAGGAGAGTCGCAACCCTGTGGTTCAACGGCTGGACGTTTCAGGGATTCGATGATGCGAAGACAGTCTTGATCGAGGTCATCGTCAGCGAACTCATTCGGCAGCGCTCAACCTTTGGCAAGGTCAAAGAAGCTGGCTACAAGCTGCTGAAGCGAGTTAACCTCATGAAACTCGCCCGGCACGGCATCGGACTCGCCGTCAGTCTCAAAACGGGTATTCCTCCGCACATTGTCACAGCGGCGCTGGGCGGACTCCACGATCTCGCAGCGAATGTGCAGTCGATGTCGGCAGAAGACATCAAAGGCAAGATCGACGAGGCCGCCGGCCTTCTGAAACCCGCCGAAGAAGAAAGCATCTCGGAGGAGATTCATCATTTTAGGGAGGAATTCGCGAAGCTGCTAGACGAGGCAAAGATCGACCAACTCGTCGTGTTGATCGACGACCTTGACCGCTGCTTGCCGGCAACCGCGATCGACACGCTCGAAGCGATTCGCCTCTTCCTCTTCGTCCCGAAGACAGCATTCATCATTGGCGCTGATGAGGGAATGATCGAATACGCCGTGCGACAGCATTTTCCCAACCTGCCGCTAGCATCCGGCCCGCTGCCATACGCGAGGAATTACCTTGAGAAGTTGATTCAGATCCCGTTCCGCATACCGGCGCTCGGCGTGCAGGAGTCGCGCACGTACGTGATGCTGCTGCTCGTCCAGGCGATCGCGGGCGAGGACCACATGGGATTCAAAGACCTCCTCGCCCTCGCCCGCAAGGCACTGAATCAGCCATGGCGCGGCTCCGGCATCACGCTCGACCAGGTTCGTGATGTGGACGACGCGAAACGTGAGGAACTCGGGGCGGCATTTGTTCTCGCCCAGCAGATCGGACCGATTCTCGCCGAGGGCACAAAAGGCAATCCACGGCAGATTAAGCGGTTCCTCAACTCACTCTCTATCCGGCTGAGGATCGCAAAAGAAAGCGGCTTTGGGATGGACCTCAACGCCGCGGTGCTCGGCAAACTCATGCTCGCCGAGCGGTTCCAGCCGGATTTCTACGACCACCTCGCCGCCAAGGCGATGCTCGCGGCAAAAGGCAGAGTGCCGCTCCTCGCTGAACTCGAATCAGAAGACCGCGACGACAAGGCTGACTCCAAACCCAACAAGGACGCGAAGCCCAGTAAAGCCGCCGCCCGGCGGGATGACGACAATGAGAAGTGGTTGTCACGCGACTGGCTCGTGAAGTGGGCGAAAATCGATCCCGCCCTTAAGGATGTCGACTTGCGCCCCTACGTATTTGTTGCCCGCGACAAGCGCATCCTCGCCAGTACCGTCGAGTCAGGCGGTCTAGACACGCTCATAGAATCACTCAGCGGCGGCGAACTGGCAGCGCGCGCCGTCGAACCGCAAGTCAGAGGATTGCCTCCCAGCGACGCCGAACAGGTCTTCAATGCACTCCGCGAACGCGTTTTACGGGCACCGAATTTCGCAACGGAACCCGCCGGATTCACTGGGCTGATGCTCCTCGCGAAAAATCATCCGCGCCATCAATCGGAGCTTCTCTCCCTCGTCGAGAGCATTGATGCCACGAGTCTCGGAGCGTGGGCGACGCGAGGCTGGAGGGAGGTCCTGACGGAGCCCGGAACGCCGGACCGGTTACGCGCCATTCTGGCCAAGTGGGCCGCTCAGGATGAGAACCAGATTCTCAAGAGATCCGCTGCGCAGGCCATTGCCCCCGCCAGAAAGGCAGGACATTGATGGGTACGTCCGGCCGTTCAGGTGGACCGAATCCGGGAACGCCCTTGGTCCCGTCGTGGCTCGATGACGCTCCTGCCGCCCCGCCCCCCGCCGGCGATCCTGCTCCTCAACCGCCTCCTCCTGACGGCACTCCTCCTCCGGTCCCGCGGTTACCGACGCAACCGGCGGGACCGCTGCCTCCGCTGCCGCCGCCGCCGCCACCGGATCGATTCAGGGCCGCGCGATCGAATTTTTCCCGATTCGCATCGTCGTCCGGCAGTGACGGACGATCTCTCCGTCGCGCGGCGCGCGATTACGTTCGCGCCGGCACGGGCGGCAGCCGCAACGCGACGCGTCGTATGGGGTCATCGCGGAGTGCGGCTCGCGGAATGCTTGGGGTTCTCCGAGACTTTCAGCGCGAAGGCCTTAACGCAACGCTGCG
This sequence comes from Acidobacteriaceae bacterium, assembly GCA_025462925.1. Taxonomy (GTDB): domain Bacteria; phylum Acidobacteriota; class Terriglobia; order Terriglobales; family Acidobacteriaceae; genus JAICLA01. The sequence continues at coordinate 22,782 of JAOAPL010000080.1, read as the reverse complement.
GCGCCTCAATCTCGCCGACCTCATGGGCAGGCCTCTTGAGGAAGTCTTCACGGGGCTCACCGATGTTGTCTGCAAGGACGGCGGATCGATCGATGAGGGAATCGCGCTCGATGCGTGGCTGGAGACCGTCGCGGACCTCGAAGAGCTCAACGTCACCGATCCGGCAGCACTCACCGCGGAGCAGATGCGCGACATCTTTCTCACTTTCATTGCGCACACGATCGAGGGGCGATTGCTGCAGGACATCGGTGCAAATGGTCTCAAGGTCGCCGCAGACTTAGCAGCGATTGAGGCTTTCGAGAACCAGCTTCGCGATTACATCAGGCGTTCGGTCCGCGACTCTTTCTCGAGCGACATCAGCATGCCCGCCTCGCTCAGCGACCGTCAGATAGAGGGGATCGTCGACCGCACCTATCAGGATGCGTGGGAGTTGCTCGTCACATGGGGAGACGCCGCCGGATGAGACGCCACAGCATCATCGCGCGGCTCGGCCCGGCCGATAAAGCACCTGTGAAGGTCCTGCAGGCGGACTCCCTCTTGACGGAAATCCGCTTCATCGACGGCTACAGTCGCCTCGGGTTTGGTCTCGGCCAGATTATTGACCAGTTGATCCAGCGTGGGGTTGTGCCTTCAGAGCCGGCGGCGGACCTCGGAATCCTCGCGGCCGCAATCACGGCCGCAGATACACGCATCTCGCGCGTCACTGACGCGCAGGACGGCTGGACGCGTGAAATCGATCTCTATCTGCCGGTCGATGATCCCGCCCGCTGGGAGGCGCTTGCGCCACTAATCGTGCGCACGCTGAAATTCCTAACCGGCGACCACTGGCGGCTTTTAGTCCGTGAACGGCACCTGAAATACAAGACCCTGATCCAGAAACCAAGCGCGCTCGTCCGTCCGCCGTTCACCTCGGTGTGTCTCTTCTCAGGCGGACTCGACAGCTTCATCGGCGCCATCGATCTGTTCGCTACAAGCAAGAAGCCGATTCTCGTCAGTCACTACGGCGACAACAGCACGAGCTCACAGGAACGCTGCGCGGATCAGATTGCGAAGGTATATGGCGACATTCGCACGCGCCACGTTCGCGCAAATGTCCGGTTCGACAAAAACGACTTCTCGCACGCAATGGGTAACGAGTTCACTACGCGCGGGCGGTCGTTCCTGTTCTTCGCGCTCGCAGCGCTCGCCGCCAGCGGCCTGGACAAGAATCCCATCATCTACGTTCCCGAGAACGGCCTGATCTCGCTCAATGTTCCGCTCGATCGCTTGCGCGTGGGCGCGTGGAGCACGCGCACGACGCACCCGTTCTATATGGCGCGATGGCAGGAGATTCTGGATGCGCTGGGAATCGCCGCCAGACTCGAGAACCCGTACCGGTTCAAGACTAAGGGTGAGATGCTCGCGGAGTGCAAGAACCAGGACATCGTGCGCGAGCACGCGGTCGACACGATCTCCTGCTCCTCGGTCACGAAGGCGCGATGGCTCGGCGCAGAGCCTGGCCACTGCGGTTTCTGTGTGCCGTGCCTGATCAGGCGCTCGGCCATGACATCCGCGTTCCGCAAGGACCCGACGACATACACGATTGCCGACCTTCACGCCCGGAAACTGAATTCAAAAGCCGCCGAGGGCGAGCACGTTCGGTCTTTCCAGATGATGGCGCGGCGACTGAAGCGGCGGCCCGGCCTTGAAAAGATCCTCGTTCACAAGTCCGGCCCACTGTCTGATTACACCGCGGACGAAGTCGCGAAGTTTGCAGACGTCTTCAGGCGGGGAATCGAGGAAGTCGACCGTGTCACCGGCCGGGCCGTGGTGGGTCCAGAATGACGATCGTTGTGAACGGATTTGATTTTCACTGCCACGTCGATCTGTTTCCCGATCCGGCGGCGCTGATTGCGGATTGTGATCGCAACCATATTGTGACGCTGGCGGTCACGACGACACCCAAGGCGTGGACGCAGAACCGGCGCTGGACCAAACGCAGTAATTTCGTGATTCCCGCGATCGGGCTACACCCTGAATTGGCTGACCAGCGGCGTGCCGAAATCGCCCTAGTGGAACAACTCATGGCCGAGTCGCCTTTTGTCGGCGAGGTCGGACTGGACGGCAGTCCTCCGCACCGCAGAACACTTCCGATTCAGAAGGAGGTGTTTTCCCGTGTGCTTCAGTCGGCGCAAACGCTGGGCGCCCGTGTGCTGACCATTCACAGCCGGCGCGCGGGCCGCGAAGTGCTCGCGTCTCTTGTGGAGCACACCACGCCCGAGCGGGTCCTGCCGATTCTGCACTGGTTCTCCGACAGCGTCGCTACAGCAGTCGAAGCCGCAAGATTCGGCTGTTATTTCTCGATTAACCATCGGATGCTCTCCGCCGACTCCGGTATATCGCTGATTAAAAGCCTGCCCGCCGACCGTCTCCTGACGGAGACCGACGCGCCCTTTACCGAAATCGAAAATCGGAAAAGCGAGCCTCGGGATGTAACGGCAATGATCTCGCGGCTCGCGCAGTTACGCAATTTGCCTGTCGAAGAGATGAAACGTATCGTCACAGGCAACGCCGAACACGTGCTCGCGTTCGCTGGTGTGAGTATTCCCTTCTCAGACAGGTGAACGTTCTCCAATCACCGCCCATATAGGTGTCGGCCCCTTTCTACGGGGTGAGTATAGTGCCGATGAATGTCTGTCTGACTCTGCCAGCGCATCTCTACGTCAGCGTGGTGCAGTATTTTCCAACCTTTTGCTAGCCGATCCGACTCACGCGTAGCGGTCTCCCTGACTCTGATCCGCATACGGTTGTACGCGAAGCCCTCTGTGTTCAAAGCTGGGACGTAGCTGCTTAAGGAACCCATCGTTCACCATCGCTGACGTTATGTAATTCAGGTCGGCGTCGGACATACCCAAAAGGTGAGCCACTACCTTGTCGAGTTCCAGCAGGCAGTCTTGGAACTGGAGGGCTGGATCAGCGCTTCGCATCAAGTCAATAGCGGCAACCACAGCATCAATGTTGGAAGGAACCTGCAAGGAGCCTAGCTTCTCAACATCAAAGGTGACATCAATGCCTTCATCGGTCCAGCATACACGCCAAGTAGCGGCGAAGTGTGGGATTGGGCACCTTGATCCCGAAGGATGGGTCATCACTAGCTACATCTTCCCCTTCGTCGCGTACTGCAGAGACTATGGCCTCGGACGCCACGCCACTGAGGTCCGCTCCGGCCACAATCGGATTGTTGTCTGCGAACAGATCAAAGAGAGACTTCTTTGGACTGTCCGCTACCAATTGACCAACGAGCTTGGAACGGGATTATCATGTGCTGAGGACTAGGCCAAGAGAGGTCTGGGCGGCCAGGTTGGATTTTTACTTGTGCGAGGCGCGGATGCAACTTCCGGGCACTACAAATCGAAAACGCGTTTAGAGTGCCTGCACCTGAGTGGAGATCGCTGGGTTATTTGCCTGGGCGAGCTTCTTCACATGCTCGATGTAATCTTTGCGCACACCGCGCTCCCGAAGGCCTTTCACGATGTATCCGACATATTCCAGGTTCGTCTTTAGATCCTGTTTCGGAGTTTTTACCCGATAAGTAAGTGCAGTAACGATTGAGCCGTTGTTCCGCCGAACAGCAATCCTCTTAAGCTTGTAGTTGGCCCCTTCACCCTCGATGGCGTCGAGAGATTTCCTGTTTTGCGCGGCGGCAGTCTTTCGTTCAACAAGGTAGTCGGGCACTTCGTACAGTGCGCCCCACGCTTTGTTTCCAGGGCTCGCGACAAGATCCGAGGCGGCACACTGTCGATTGGTACTCCAGACATCAAAGGCGAGCTGGAAATCATCGACGGTCTCTGCTATGTCAATGAACTTCGCGCCACCGCAGAGACGATCCTTGCTGTTGATCTGACTTTCCAGACAATTGGAGCCGTATTGAAACACCAGAGCCATAGCTGCCTTCTCAGCGGCTCCCCGCAGATTTCTGCCGCATCCGCCGGAATAGTTCGGCCTGTTCAATCGCGTCATCAAGTGCGTTATGCGTATGACGCCGGGACGAATCCTTATATTCCTTCGGTATGCGGCTCGACCGCGTATCTTCCCACGTGCCACCGCTCATGCCCATGTAGTAAGACTTGATGTCGATGCCCCCGATCCCGAAGGGATTCTCGCCCACATACTGGTGAAAATAAAAGTTAACGAAAGCCCAATCAAACGTTGCGTTGAAGCCCACGAACACGGGCTTCCCGTCTTTTGCGACCGAACCAACCCAATCGCGAAACGCAGCCATTGCGTCTTTCGGATCGCGTCCGGACCGCGCGAAATCCTGCAACGTCCGGCCGACGACCTCCATCGCTCCGGGCACTGAAGCATCGTTCACAGGCCGTAATTCGACATAAAAAGTGGCTTTCGGATCGTCCACGTCCACTGCTCCAAGCGAGAGCATGCTGTAGGTTGGGGGAAGCGGTCCGGCAGCTTCAACGTCAACCGATATGTAAGCCTCTCGCACATCGCCTCCACGGGCCATTAAGCCATCTTCACAATTGGCGGTCTGTTGATATTCTTTTCCCAAAAATCAACCAAGGCCTTTTTCCTGTCGGCAACGGAGTCGCCGGCCTTCCAGAAGTGACACGGTATCATTTCCTGGTCAAACGGAAGCTTGGTCCCGTCCTCTGCCGTGACAAGGACGCGGCCTCCACGCAGAGCGTAGCCGAGTTCGATGAAACAGTTCGGCCGTTCGCCGGTTACATCGACGATGGCTACCGAGGAGAAGTGCACGCTCTCGAAAATGGCTACGTTCATGAAAGCATACTCGTTCTTGTCGGCACCCATTTCGATGCGGCGCATTCCGGCTTCATCAACGACAGGATCGACGACATCACGGAAAAACGACTCGACTATCTTGAATTTTGGATGGTCGGGATTGAGAAGCCGCACGTAAAATGCAGCGGGACGCGCAATCTTAGCGAGCAGGCTTACCGTCCGGTTCGCGACATCGGACGCCGACGCAGCGCCGTTTCGCGTGGCGATTTCTGCGAGCGCCGCGCCCTCCGTGTTTGCATAAGCGGAGTTGAAGTGGAAGAATCTGGCAGGTTCCGCTCTAGCTTCCTTCGCCAGGCGCATCGCGCCGCCGGTGCCGTCGTCCCTGCTGGCGCCGAGCGCCAAATCAAGTGGCAGCACCGGCTTTCGTCGCGACAGGTATAGATCGGCGGAATGCTCAACGCCGGTGCCGCCGCCGAGAATGACTAATGCTTCGCCAAATATCGCCTGGCGCTGGCGCAGAAAAGCAGCGGCACGGGAGCCGGCCATTATCGACTCAACGTGAAGCAGGCCGCTCCTCAACAACTCTTCATACAGAGGAAAACGGTTGTCCGGAATCTCCGTTACCGCCTTCTCGGAAGAGGCGACAACTATGGGTAGGCCTGACTCCGCAGGCCAAGCAGGAAATCCGAGTTTCAGGCACTCAGCAGCTGTCTCAAGTGCCGTCCAATCGAACAGTAAGCTCGGGGCATCCGGTGCTGAGCCATCCGAGCGAGGTTCCCGTCCGATACCGACTACGATTCCGCCGCCGGAGGCCATTACGCCCTTCACCAGATTGCTTACGACCTGGTGCGCGTAGCCGATGAGGGCGAGGTCAGTTTTCCCACTGGCCGAACCGGCAATCTGAATACGGCGGCCGAGAAGAGGCAGTGCTGACGCGGTGGAGCTGGATGACAGGGGTGTCATCCGTTTCCCACCACAGGAGACGGCCGCACTTCCTTCGCCGCAGCGATCAAGTCGTCTTCGGTCAGCCCCCGGCTCGGGAATGCGCGGCAAAGCGCGTCTGGCAAAAGCTTCGAGCGCAAGTCCGAAAAAGTAAGGCCCGGACGCCCATCTCGCGGGCCGGTGAGACGTACCAACTCACGCAGCGTCTGGTCTTTAATAGTCAGGCCGCCGAGATCCATACGGAACAGCTCTTCCCGTTCCTGATCGGTCGGACGGTCGAACTGCTCGCTGACGGCCGCACGGCGAACAATGGCGGGGTCCAGCGCCCCTGCCCTGTTGGTGCAGAGAAATACCAGGATCCGGCCGGAATGGCGGCGAAGATCATCGACTTTCTGGATGATGGTGTTGACCGCCACTTTGTCCTCATGGTGGCTTTGCACCGTGTCCCGCGTGGACGCAAGCGAGTCGCCCTCGTCGATGATGAGGAAGGCCTGCCGGGTCTTTCCGGCCTGCTTGGCGACGACATCGAACGCCTGGTTGAGAAGCGTGCTCATCTGACCGACCTTGCCCGATCCACGGACGCGCGTGCTGAGTTTGAAGAGCATCGCCTCCTTGCGGGCGTCGCGAGCCAGTCTGTCACACGCGCCTTCGGCCGTGACCGTCTTTCCGGTGCCGACATCGCCCGCGAAGATAACCAGGGGATACCTGTCCGATACAGCAGAGCAGACGGCGAGTTCCTGGTGATGATATTTCCGGCTCCATGCGCGCAGCTCCTCCGGATCAGCCAGCAGGCGGAGCGCCCGGTGCAGTTTCTGGTAACGATTCTCAAAACCGACCAGCCTCTTCGCCGACGCAGCGATGCCGGCGTTCGGGAGATCCAACTCCAGTTCAAACAGCTCGGCGATTTCCTTAACTTCGCTCATCGACTACCTACTTCCCGGTTTGAGTTACGCATACACGCTCTTGGTCACTCCCCAGCCGTTGCTGACGTAATTGCGGTCGGCCGACCGCGTCAAGGTGGGAAATGACAGATCCGTGTTCGACGTCGTCCACCCTGTGCTCAAGGTTTGCTTGAATGCCGCTCGCTGCGTGTCCGTTAAATTGCGCCACTTCTGGCTATACTGCACCACTATATTCAACTGGCCCGACGGCGTGCGCGGCCAGCGGTTATTACCGGGACGCTGGGCGGTGAGCGTCGAAGCATCGGTGGACACTTCGTATTTCGCGGCGTGGATCGGCTTGCCGGACGCATCGTACAGGACGATGTTCGCCTCGACGAGGTAGCCCTTTTGGGCCAGCGCTTTGACATCCGCCGCATAGTTCTTCACCTGGTCGCGCGTCAAAAGCCCGGTGGATTGTGAATTCATATCCAGATCGGCCGCGACGCAGTCGATCACCTTGCCGATGTCGGCTACGCTGTAGGTTTCCGTCAATGATTCCGAATAAGACATGCCTTACTCCTCGATTACAAATGACCGGCCGAATATTTCCTTCCAGAGTTCCAGCGTCTGCGTTTTGCCATCGTAATTGCGCGCATAAGTGAGCGTTTCCCACGCATTAAGACACTTCTCAACGATCGCCTTGCAGTCCTGGTCCGTAATTTTCCGGGCAACATTGTTGTCAGCATTGCATGGATCGAAAATTACCACCCGATCTTTCGGGAGGGTCTTCGGCGTGCCGCATTCCTTGAAGCAGATCGGGGTCTTGAGCTGCGAATCTGCCACGTAGAGGAAAAACCGCAGAAGTCCGGCCTCCAGTGAGGCTGGTGCCCCTTCAGTATCCTGCAGGTGGCTGACAATCAGCTCTATCGTGAAGGACCGGAAACTCTCGTCCAAGTCATGGAAATTCCGCCAGGACTTGAGCAAACGTACGAGCGCTGTGAAATTTGCATAGGAATCCTTCCTGGCGCGGATGAATTCCAGCTGCTTCGCCACGCTGGTTTTGACGGGCGCGTCGCCGCGTGACGACGGCTGCCATCCGTAGTCGCCAGGCCCGTCTATGACGACGAGCGGCACGAGATCCATTTCGAGACCGGAGTCCAGAAATTCAATCCCGAGCGTCCGCGGCTGGACAGTGAAGTCTTCGGGCTCTTTGGTGGGGTAGATCTTTACCAGGAGTTTCCGGATACGGTCATGAAGGTTGGCGAGATCGTATTGGGAAGCCCCGTTGGCGTTCAGGAAGACCGCCACGTCGGCATCTACGCCGAAGTCGCCCCTCGGGCGGAGCACGGTACCCTTGCGCAGCGAGCCCGTCTTCAGGAACTTCTTGATGTTGATAACCTTGTCGCCGTCCGCAGCAGCGGAGAATCTTTCAATGAGGTGGTCCACCTGGGCGAGATAGTCGGCACGTTTGCCTTTTGGCAGTTTGAGTCGGTTGTTGACGAAATAATTAAGCTGGGTGTCTGTGAGTTCCATAAGTTCGCCTGAATCTGCCTTTCGGCGGCACGCTCCGCCTAAACTAGCCCGAGAGTGCAGTGTAAGCGGACAGTGCGAACACTGTCAACAAAAAAAAGCTACAGCCTGAGTTGCCCCGTCTCCGCGGGGTATAGCTCGGTGATCCGGATTTTCGCGACGATCGGGTTCACGTCGAAGATGTCAGCCAGCGTGCGCGTCGCCTCTTCCCGGCGTTTTTCGTCGAGGGTCACTACACCCAAGGAACCGCTCGGGACGAGAAACGATTTCAGCGCGTCCTGCACCAGTGTCCAGGGACAGAGGAGGCCGCCCATCGCCCGGTTCGCCTGAAACTCCCACCAGCGGCCATCGTAGGTCCGGCTTTTACGTTCGTCGCCCTGGACATCTCGGCAGAGAATCTTGTGATCCGAATGGCTATCAGCATCGAAGAGATGGAGGGATTTCTCGTCGCGCGCGAACAGGTAGGCGTGCAGTAGCCCATGCCCGGCCTCATGCGCGAGTGTGGTCCTGACGCGGCGCTCGGCCACCTTGCCTCTTTCGGAATCGAGCGCTATCGCAATAACTATGGCCTCAACGCCCTTCTTGGTGAATTTGGTAAATCCCAGCACGCCGTCAGGCAGGTCTTCGTACTGGGGCACGACGCCAAAACGCTTCTCGACAAATCGGTCGATGCGTATGGCTTCCGGTGAACTGGGGTAGAGGCTCTCTTTCCGCAGCTCGTCAGCGCAAACCCGGTCTATCTCGCTGGGTTCAAAGTGCGGGCGTTCGGCGAATGGGCCGGATTTGGTGCGGAAGATTTTCATTTCTTATGCTTCGGGTGTCTTTCCCCTTTTTTTTGATTGGCAAGGGCCAGCAGTTCGTCTGCGCTGACCTTTTTGTCGATCATCGTCCGAAACGCCAGGGCAAATCGCGGATCGTTCTGTGTCAGCCGCTTAATATCGTCTATGGGCGGCCGCACATCCATTGCCTGGAGTTCTTCCAACTTTACGTCGAGGACGCGGGCAATCTCGGCCAGGACTTTCTCTGAGGGATTCCGGCGCCCGAGTTCGATGTCCGAGACAAAGGCCGCGGAACAATCGAGCCGTTTCGCAAATTCCCGGAGCGAAAGATCCAGCTCGTCTCGACGGCGGCGCATGAATGGTCCGAGGCCTTCCATGACCGTCAGCTTATAGAGCTTACACTGCAGTGTCAACGGTTGATTCGTCCACGTTTGTGAGGGTACCAACTCCGGCAAGCTGGCCGGTGAACGCCCTCGAAACAATCGACGGCATGAGGGCGCGGAGTTCCGTTCCAGTCTCGGCTTGGAGAGTCTTCAGAGAATCCGCTTCAGTTTGCAGCCGGTCCAACTCGGCGACGATGCGGCGCTGCTCGTGCAAGCTAAGGTGCGTGGGGAAAGGAATCGCCATGACGACACCTTGCGAGATTTTCTTCATCGTGGAACTGGTTCCTTTGGCCTTCCCGAATATGAAATCTCGTGCGGGCGGAGACTGCAGCCAGTACCACACAAACGTAGGGTCTACATGATCCAGAGTCAACGGAAGCCGCATCATGAGGTCGGGGTAGATGCAAGGGGACGGACTGCCGCTATAGATCGCAGCGTGTCCAACAAGTTCAGGTGTGTTACTACGCGTAATTAGCAGATCGCCGGGCTTCAGCCAAAAATGTCCGTCCTTGTCGGCGTGGAGCGACGTTTTCTTGAACTCCGTAGCTCGATAACGAAACCCCGTTACCGCCCCAAGTGACAGGACCGAAATGCCGTTGTTAGCGTTGTCGCATTTCGCGGACCATCCGTTGCGAGGCTTTCCGGTAAGGACTTGTCCTAGCTGGCCCGTCGCGTTGACCTTGGTCGCGATGCGACGCAGGGCCGTCTTCAATAAATTGGCGGACTCAATCAGTGCTTGGTCCTGAAGACCGCGAGCTTCCTCAGTCTTAGCGGCAAGTCCGTCCAGCCTGGCTGCAAGTCCCCGCTGTTCGTCGATGTGGGGAAGCGGCATTTTTAGAAGTAGAAACTTCGGCGGGTTCAGCGTGAGCTTGGAAAGCGCAGCAGAGCCCTTGGACATTGTCCTGGCCTGCTCCCAAAGCGGCGGCCAACGGAAAAACCAGCGTAGCCAGTTCTCGTCTACCTTGCTCCGGTCCAACTCATACGTCGGAAACTTGTCGGACACGAACATGCCATCGAGTGCCGGAGGAACCACGCCAAAACTACCCTTCCAAGCAAAGAGTTTGTTGTAGATGACATCCCCTGCTTTGATGACGAAATGCGTCTTCTTGGCAATCTTCATCGCAGCCTTCAATTCACGGTGAAATGGCCCATCCCCATACCAGCGCATGCCCACGAGGTTGGCGTCTTGGTTTGGACCGAGGGTGTAAGGGCGCTTGTTCGGTTTCAGAAAGTCGCCGAAAGGAGTGTCCGGCCAAGGAGTGCTCATGCTCGGTCATCTCCGAGTAGAGTTTTGATTTCACTCATGATTTCTGCGATCTTCTGCTGCTTTAGCACGATGCTTTCCGCCAGTTGCTGGGGTGGAAGATGAGTTATGTCTTCCTTCGCACTGGGGTTTTTGCGATCAAGATTACACCCGGTGGCAAGCAGATCCTTGGCCCCAACTTTCCACGCGCGATCATTCTCCTCACGCTTCCTCCACCATGTAAGGCACTCCTTGAATTCCTCAAATTGGAGCGGGGCCGTTTTCGTGTAATTCTTCTTGCCCTCCGGAAGAGGATGTTCGTAGTACCACACGTCTTTTGTGCGTCCAGAGCGGTCAAAGAAAAGCAGATTTGTAGGAATCGGAGTGTAAGGAGAAAATACGCCGTTGGGAAGCCGGACGATTGTGTGAAGATTAAATTCCTTTATCAGCTCTTCCTTGATGCGAGCCGATATTCCGTCACCTGACAGAAGCCCGTTGGGGACGACCATGCCGCAGCGTCCGGCGCGTACCCCGCCGACCGAGCGTCTGAGTTTGCGCATGATGAGTTGCAAATAGAGGAGCGCGGTTTCTGCGGTCTGCTTGTCCTCGGGGAAATTTGATAGAATTCCCCGCTCCTCCTCGCCGCCAAACGGCGGATTGGTCACAATGACATCGACGCGATCCCTGTCACCGATCTCCCGAAGCGGAAAGCGTAGAGCGTTGCCTGAATCAATCTCCGGATACTCCATGCCGTGGAGCAGGAGATTCATCTCGCAGAGCAAGTACGGCAGGGGCTTTGCTTCAATTCCTTGAAGGGTACCGTGCTGCAGGCGGTCATAGTCTTGCGCGCGTTTTGCTTGTCCCCGCAAGTGCTCGAAGGCTTCGACCAGAAATCCCCCGGTGCCGGCGGCAGGATCAAGAATTGTTTCACCGAGCCTCGGGTCTACGACGGTGATGATGAATTTCACGAGCGAGCGCGGCGTGTAGAATTCGCCGGAGTCGCCTGCGGCATCCCGCATCTCGCGGAGCATGGTTTCATACATATGGCCCAGCGTGTGGATCTCGTCCTTCGACGTGAAATGAATATCATTCACGCGGTTGATGACATCCCGCAGCAGGTAGCCGTTCACCATGCGGTTGATGGTACCTTGAAACACGCGCGCAACCACGTCTCGCCGGTCGCCGTTCAGACTCTCCAGGGAGCGTAAATAGGCAAACAGCCCTGGCCCTCTCTTCCCATCCGGGCGCATCGCTTCATCCTGATTGATGAACGCGATCAGTTCCGGGCCGGTGACACCTTCGGGCTTCGCCGCCCAGTCCCGCCAGCGATAAGGCGATTCGATGGTGGAGTGGTAGCGTTTGCCTGCAAGTTTTGCTTCTGCCTGGCGTACTTGCTCCATGTCGTCGAGGAATTTCAGGAACATGATCCAGGTCAGCATCGGCAGGCGGTCAATGTCCCCGTTGAGCCCCTTGTCCTTGCGCATAATGTCTCGACAAGCCTTGATGATGCTGCCGAGCTGATGTGCCGTCGATTTTGGCGCTTCTGTCCTGCGAGCCGCTGCCGTCATTGCCATGGTCCCCTCTTACGCCGTGTAAAGAAGTTTCTGAAGTTCCCCGACCGCGTGCCGCAGCTGATCAGGTCCACCGAAGAAATCGGCGATTTCAATGACATTCCCATGCCGGGATATCGGCGGTACTTTTAGTACGTCAGGTATCTGGAACTGCGCTGTCCCGAATTCGACATATTTCTCCAGCAATTCATTCAACACGTCCCGTGCCCCGTTCGTGAATTTGTCAAAAAATGCCTTACCTCCATTGCGCGCCGCCTCTGCCCTCTCGCGGCGGCTTCGGATGGGCGCACTATAAGCGACATGGCACAGCAAGTCGAACGGATCTGCGTCGGGCTGTTTCGACGCTTCCGCGAGTTCCTCGAACGATATGCCTTTCGCCTCCAGCGCCTCGATGATCGCGGCGCGCTCTGCGGCATTGCTCCATTTGGTACGCAGCTCGGCGGCGGAGGGATACATACTGCGCACGCTCTCTGCGGTGTATTCCGTAAATTTCTTAACCTGGAGTCGTCTGCCGTCTGCGTCGAGTTCGTAGACGAGATGCGCGGCAATCTCAACGACGCCGGCATCGACGTAATATTTGCGCGGCGGAGGAGCTTCGTCGTCAAAAGTGAGGCCCGTTCCTGGCGGCAGCTCGTCGAGTTCGACGGGCACCTGTTCCTCGACGACGGTAGGTTCGCCTATCGTTTCTCCGCTTGCGTCCATCTGCTCTTCGGTCACCTGCACTGGATCGCCGTCGAAGTCAGGATCGGCGAAAAGACGAGTTGCACTTCCTGTGTAATCCAGAATGTTGAAGAACAGCTTGCCATAGTCGTCACGCACGCGCGTGCCTCGGCCGATGATCTGCTTGAATTCCGTCATGGAATTAATGGTTCGGACGATGACCACGTTCTTGCAGGTCGGTACATCAACTCCGGTAGTGAGCATCTGCGATGTCGTGAGGATCGCGGGCGTCGTGGTTTCCAGCTCCATGAAGCGGCCGAGATGCGAGCGCCCTATATCGCCTTCGTCGGAAACGACCCGCGCCACGTAGTCAGGATATTGCATCACCAGATCCGCGTTGCAGTTGTTCAGTACGCGTCGCATCTCCTCCGCGTGTTCTTGGTCCACGCAAAAGACAATGGTCTTCGCGAAACGATCAGATTTCTTGAGAAAATCCGTTAAGTTGCGGGCAATCGCCTCCGTGCGGGATTTGAGCGCGATCAGTCTGTCGAAGTCCGGGGTTCCGTACACGCTGTCTGGAATCTCACGGCCATACCTATCAACTTCGCCCGGCGTCGGCCGCCATCCGGCTGCATCAACCGTCGAAACGATGCGGTGTACGCGGTAGGGTGCTAGGAATCCGTCATCGATGCCTTGGCGCAGGCTATAGATATAAAGCGGATTGTGAAAGTAGCGATACGTGTCGCGGTTATCTTCGCGCAAAGGAGTGGCAGTCATCCCGAGCTGGAAAGCGGGCTCAAAATACTCTAGGATCTCGCGCCAGTTGCTCTCGTCACGCGCGCTGCCTCTGTGGCATTCGTCAACAACGATGAGGTCGAAAAAGTCTCGCGGGTATTCACGATACAGACCCGGCCGACGTTCGTCTTTGGCAAGGGCCTGATAAATTGCGAAATACATCTCGCGGCTCTTGATCGCTTCCCCTTCGATCTTGTGCCTCGCCTCGCCGAAGGGCGCGAAAATCTTATCCTTCGGGTCGTCGATAAGAATATTGCGATCTGCCAGATAAAGGATGCGCGGACGACGATACTCACCGACGCGGTTCCATCGCGAATTCGTGAGCTTCCAGCAAACTTGAAATGCGACAACTGTTTTGCCGGTCCCTGTTGCAAGCGTGAGGAGCACGCGTTTCTTGCCCTGCAGAATGGCTTGTACCGCGCCATTGATAGCTATCTCTTGGTAGTAGCGCGGCGATTTTCCGGAGAGATGATAGTAGGGCGTGAGCAGGCGTTCTCCTACGCTCTCCGAGATATTTTCAGCGGCCCGCAGCCTGTCCCACAGCTCGGAAGGCTTCGGAAAATTCTGGATTTCGTTGTCCAGGCCGGTGAGGAAATCGTGCTCGATGATGCTGTGGCCGTTTGTCGCATAAGCGAACTTCAGCCCAAGAATCTGCGCATATTCCTTAGCCTGCTGGAGACCATTGCCCGCGGTTCTGTAGACTGCCTTCGCCTCGACGACAGCAATAGGAAAGTCCCTGCGGTACCGGAGCAGATAGTCCGCACGCTTCTGAGGACGACGAATCGCGCGATTGCCGACGACCACGATGCGGCCATCAGTGAAGCTTTTCTGCTCACTGATCTGCGTGTCTTCCCAGCCAGCGCTGTACAGTCTTGGGAGGACATACGTCCGGCATGTGTCGGCTTCGTTTAGAGGCATTCAGGCTCTATATCTTAACTGGAATCAAATGGATACCTCTGAGGTTATACCGCTTTTTTCTCTTGCATGTCACTCGCGAAAGGCGGAGGTCGTTCGGGTGTTTAACCCCTCCCCGTTTGTTGCCGACCGGCGTGCACGCTGCCGCAGCGGCATTCTGAGCGGTGATGAGGCACGTAGCCTTCGTCATGCAGGCGCGCACTATGGCAACTCACCATCTCGGTAGGCCGAGAAATTCGACGGCTAACATTAGCCAGTACAAACCGCGATCCAAATCTCTTCAATCGGATTGTCGGTCTCTCGCCATCCGCTAAATTGTGAGCGGTCGTCGGCTCGGGGTATCACCCAGAACATTTCGCTCGCATTTCCGATCGAGCAGGTCAACTCGCAGGGTTCCAGTGCACCAGATTCGGTGCAGCAGGCTGACGGATCAGAAGAGTGTCTGTTACAATTTAATTCACGGCGCATGGACAGATGCGTTGGTCATAGGGCCTTCTGCACAGGATTGGATTCGGGTTGCTTCCTGTCCATTTCCTGTCCATTAACCCCCGGAATTCGGTTATACGGGGTGGAAGTGGATGAAACAGGCGACACTATGGACAGTAAGGAAAGACAGGAAAATCAAGGGTTTCCCACAAACCTTTGAAAACAAGCTGGGGACGTAGTTCAGTTGGTTAGAACGCTGCCCTGTCACAGACCTCATTCCTCAGTCCAAACGCCAATCCCTGAGATCTACCCTCACAAAAGACAGCAATTCACTCTCGACTTCAACCCGGTGCGCCCCTTAGATGAGCAAAATCGCCCGGCATATCGCAGATGAGGAGCTCTGTTTTTCGTTCCCGCATGGATATTCGTTTCGTGACAAGAATGCCGGAATTCATTGGTGCCAGATGTCCGCAAATACTTTTCGATATCTCGGGTCCGCGCAGACGCAATCTGAGCTACGATTCTTCAGCCGCCGAAAGCTGGGATTCGGATTGGTCAAAGGGTCAAGATAGGTGTAGTTATACAACTGGAACGAGCCAAACACCTCAGGGTTAAGCGACTTGATGAACTCGAAGTACAAGAGAACTCCGGCAATGGCAGAGACGAACGATAAAGGCGCAAGCACCGACTGGCTCGCGCCAGTTCTTATCTCACTCGCCGAGCACAATTGGCGGAAAACGCTATCAAATTCCTTCCCAATTACATCCTCGACTGCCAATTGGGGATATTTACTGTGAATGGCGCTCGCATCCGCAGTGGTAATGCTGGCACCCGACAAAATCCTTTCAAGAGGCAGGTTCAAAGCATCCGCAACATGCCGCAGATGTGCATTCTCATCGGGAGTCTCTGGGTAAATACAAGTCAGGCAAGCTAGCCTTGGGTCGTATTCATTGTGGTGGAGCACCACCTGATTAGATCCCGTCGAAGCGTCCCATAGCCGTCTGGGAAGTTTCCCTTGAAAGCGACGGCGAGTATCGCGACGGTCGGGAGCCGAAATCAATTGTTCCACTCTGAAACGTGGATCGCGATGGTAGTTCTCATCAAAGTATGTTTCGAATCGCTGTCCAAATTGCTTGACCTCAAGTTGCATGCCTTGAGAATCGAGCCTGCGCTTCGCACTTAGGACCTTCATGGTTCCGATCTCTTCCTCAGTAAAGAAGCTGTAACGGCACAGATTGGGACGGTCTAGTAAATCGTGATCGACCAATGAAAGCCGTCCGGATGCCATTCCATGAGAGGCCAAGGCAAACAAAAAAGCAGAGCCGATCGCACCTATTCCCGCCGAAGTTACATGGCCGATATCCGAATCGCGGCTCCAGTCGAACTCCACTTCACCGCGATCAAAATCCAAAATCGAGAACGGTTCGTAGAAACCTCTCCCCGCGAGGGCATCGCCCAAAAGCAGCTTGCAAGCCCTCCCCGTCGCATAACATGCTGTGAGCAATGCAAGCACGGGATTCCACTCTTCTTCAGCCGTGGGAGTATGCGGTGAATCGATTAGCACGTGCCAACGATGACAATTCGCAGTGACAAATGCCTCATGGGCTGAGCCTTGCCCGAAGTGTAGTGTCAGTTCGGGATTCTCAAACGCTCCTAACGGCTTGCTTCCTGTCCAGGGCAAGATCGGCAGCTTCGAAACCGGCAGTTCATCGAACGTTAACGACGGAAAGATTCTGGACAACAGATTGACCGCATATATGAATGCAAGCCTGTAGGTCCGATTGCTCCGTAGTTCTACATCAATCGACACATGCAGCTTCCGCACAAATAGTCTCTTCGCGTCTGCTTCTTCAAATCCCGAGGTCTTGGCCAGATTTCGGATGTGCTGTTCAATCCAGTTCATGGGGTCCCCTCAGAAAACGCGAAGCATCTTTTAATTTCACTCAATGCCATCAGTTCCCACAGATCTGGCCCGCGGAGGCGATAGAACACGGCGTGTTCCAGGAACTCATCTGGATCAAAGTGCCCAAAGCAGGGCACAACAATTGAGATCGCGTTCAAATGTTGAAGGAAGGCATATTCGTCGTCAGCCTCTGAGTGATAAGCCGATGCGGGATGCGAGTGGATCTGGATCGGTATAACCAGATTCTGCTTCGCCGTGCTTTTGATGATTCGAAAGCTTTCATCAGCTGGAATCTGGTACATGCGAGGCCCAGTAATCTGCCGCGGAATAACCGCGGGGCCGATCTCACATACCTCCGCCAGCAGCTTTCCGGGCCAGAGCGCGACCCCTTCGTGCCCTCTTTCTCCCTGCTGCTTAAAAAATTGCAGAGACTGGTCTACCGTCTGCCGGGGCACGTGAAAGACGAGGGACTGACTCGATAGGTC
Organism: Acidobacteriaceae bacterium; assembly: GCA_025462925.1. Taxonomy (GTDB): domain Bacteria; phylum Acidobacteriota; class Terriglobia; order Terriglobales; family Acidobacteriaceae; genus JAICLA01. Next base: position 5,535 of record JAOAPL010000080.1, on the reverse strand, counting down.
AGACATCGGATTTCTGAAATACCTCTGATACCTGGATCAGAAGTTGACCCAATTCATATGAGGACTGATTTTTGTAGTTCTTCCAAGCATCCTTTACGTGTTGTTGGTGCTCATGATATTCGCGAATCCCAATCATGCACATAAAGGGTTTCGAGGGAACAAGGATTCCGCTTTCGGAGACCCAGCCTCCAGGATGCCAGTAAGTTTTTCCTTGAGGGTTTTTTGGCCACTGGCTGTGAGGCAGCTCCTCTTCCGAGTCACACCTTAGCAGCGTCAGCGAAGGCGGCTGATCATTCCACCCATCAAACTTGAAGCCGAAAACACGCAGCTGACCGGATTTTCGATGGCGCATTGCCACCACGAGATTCGGATACGAGTGCTTGAGAACCAGCCAGCCCCGATTAACAATCAACTCCGGATTCGTGAGAACTTTTTGAACCTGGTCCTCAAATAACGACTTACTGATTTCCGGATGCATCGAAGCTGCCTCCGCCGCTCTCCGTTGGCGCCCAGAAGATCTGAGTCTTGTCTTGAATGTTGTTTTCGGCAATCGTCAATGCAGGATTCAATACTCGATCATCCTCCGTCTTAGCGACCCACCCAGCCGTGTTCTGCAGATGAAGGTGCTGTTGCGCCTGATGCAGCACAGTGGACAGCAGTTCGTGAGAGTTGTAGTGCTCGAATCCGGAACTCGGGTAATTCCCGGAACCGGTGACCACCTGAATATTGACGATCTGCGGTTTGGTGGCAACGCTTCGCAGATCTGGAGTTTGAGTTCCCATAAGTCTCGGAACCTCCTATTCTTCTGTAAATATTACAGTAAATTTAGCTAATGTCAATGTAAATTTACTTGACAAAAACTAGCAGTTTTTATACTATTTTGCTAGTGGAGAGGAGGGTCTGGGCCAATGATCACACCCGCACGAAAGACAATGACATTGAATCTGACCGAGGCAGAGATGAAGGCCTTGGATGAGCTGTCGGTCACGAAGGACATGAGCAAGACTGCCGTCCTACGACAGGCCTTGCGCCTCTATCAGATGGTGGAGGCTCGCCTTACTCGCGGAGAAAAGCTCTTTTTCGAGCACGACAGCACGAAAGAAAAAGCCGAGCTCATGATGATATGAGCGAGCGCACCCAGGTCCATTTGAAGGATCGCAGAACCGGGACACTGGTTGAAGCGATCCTTATCGATGGCGTCACCGAGGAAGAGGTCCAAGCGGCGGAATTGACCTGGAAGCCCTTTCTGGAAAAAGAAATCCGTCGCATGGAAGCGGCAGGTGTTCCCAAAGAGCGATTGCCCCAGCACAGACACTGGGATTGGCGACAGAAGTACGACGCCATCGAAGGCTACGCTGCCTACCAAATGTTTGCGATTGAGTGCGCGTCAGAGATGCAGGGGATGATGCTGGTTTCAACTGCCGGCAAAGTCTGCCGTGTCGAGTCACAGAAGGGCAAGTCTCTCGTCTACGTCCACTTCCTCGCTGCGGCACCTTGGAATCTTGCCAGCATTGTGACCGAGCCGCGGTTTTCACTCGTCGGAAGCATACTCTTGGCAACCGCGATTCAGTTGAGTATCCAAGAAGAATTTTCCGGCCGCATCGGATTGCATTCCCTACCACAGGCAGACGGGTGGTACGCCAACGATTGCGGAATGACCGACCTCGGGTGCGACACCACTGCCCATAACCTCCGCTACTTCGAAATGACAGCTGAGCAAGCGTCAGAATTCTTAAAATGAGGCAATACCATGAAACTAAATCTCACTAAGGAGTGGCTCACAAAGCGCGCGGAGCGGGATGACAAAGCCGAAATCTCCGCAGGTGTTTTCAGCATAGACATACTCAAGTCGAAACAACGTACTCACCAAGTTGCATCTATCAATGCTGCCGCCGACGAAGATCCTCGACCAGCGTTTGGCAAGCTCATTAACTTGTGGCGCAGGAAAAAAGGGCTTCGGACGGACCAGCTTGCCGAGAAAGCTAACATCGACCTCGCGGAACTGATCGAGATTGAACGAAACATTCATTACACTCCGGAACCACGAACCGTGTACCAGCTCGCCAGAACCCTAGGTCTTTCCAATGAAAGAATGCTTCAACTCTCTGGCAACGTAATCGCACGCGATCAGACGCTCGGTCAGGAGGCGGTTCGATTTGCTGCACGCTCGGAGTCGGTAGAAAAATTGAACAAAGACGAGCAACGGGCCTTGGAGGAATTCGTGAAATTCTTAAGCGAGAAATAACCAGCGGTGAAAGCAGTTGAAAAACATCTTTTTGCGTGACCGAACCGCGCAGGACGTCAACGAGTTAGTTGCCAAGGTGCTCCGCGACCTCGGAAATCCCGAGCCGCCGCTCCACATGGATCATGTGCGTGAGTTGCTGCGGCTCGACCGCCAATACTATTCCTCTACCGAAGACGGCGCATTAAGAGAGGTCGCCCACAGGCTGACAATAGCGGGTAAACAGGTACTGGCTCGACCAGCCTTGCTCCTCGATGTCATTAAGAAGTGGGATCTCCGGGCGCTCTTCATCCCAGACCGAAAGCGAATACTGATTGACAGCGAACTTCCCGAGGCCAAACAGCGATGGAGCGAAGCCCACGAAGTCGGTCACAGCATCATCCCGTGGCACATCGATACGATGCTGGGCGACAACAAACAAACCCTGACGCCTGCCTGCCACGAGCAAATCGAAAACGAGGCTAACTTTGCTGCTGGGCAGATGCTGTTCTTTCAACAGGCATTTGTTCAAAACGCACGAGACCTAACTGTCGGGATTAACGCCGTCACGACATTGAAAAAGAGATACGGAAACACGATCACCACCACCCTGTGGCGTTACGTCGAGCAAAGCGAACAGCCCATGATAGGAGCCATTTGCTGTCATCCTCATCGCCTTCCGGCAGAATTCGATTGGGGCAATCCATTTCGGTATTTCGTCGGGTCGCGATCTTTCCAGCAACGGTTTTCTAACACTCGCGAAGTCGATCTCTTTCGTCAAGTGCAGACCTACTGCGCAAATCGTAAAGGCGGTCCGCTTGGAGCGACGGATTTACAACTGCAGGACGATAGTGGCCTGCGTCACCTCTTTCACTTTGAGACATTCTTTAATCAATACGAAGCTCTGACGCTTGGGGTTTATAAAAGTGCTCATTCAGTAGTCGTCGCCGTGTCTTCTTAGCCCAGAGAAAGTCCGCGCAGCCAATCGAAACCGCTGTTACTGAACTGGGCGGCTTTCCTCAATGCGCCCTTTCTTTCGCGTGGACGCCCTCGGCCGCTACTTTGGGCTCCTGTCGGGCTTCTCGGATTTACTTCCAACTTACGTGCAATCAAGGCTGATTTCGGATCGCGGCGGTATCGAGGTGTGCCGTAAGTGTGCCGTACGCTTCGAGCCAATATGCGCCAATACGGGCTTTTCGTTACTTCAGTAAAGTGCTTCCGTGCGAGCCTGGTTGCGTGTAGATCGTTGAAAAGAGTGGCGAGCGCGGAAGGAATCGAACCTTCAACCTACTGATTAAGAGCCGGAGTTCCTCAAAACTCCCCTCGAAAAAACCGGGTCATCCCATGCGGTTGTGTATCGCTCTCCGAGGCTTAGCAAAGCGTCGTACGCTTCTTGTTCATGCTGCTTCAGCACGAGGAAGGTGTAAAGGCGGTCCACCGCAGCCTTCATAATCTGCCGCATTTCAGCCTGAGTGATGTGAGAATACTCCGGGTCACCCTGACAGGTGGGGCAGGCCTTTCCGGCATGAACATTCTCTATTGGGCCATTGCGGAATGCCAACGCTACGAGCGCCTTGGCCTCTCGGGCTACCCCTGTCCGATCCTCGGGAATAGTGGTGGACTTTTTCATACGAAGCATTTTAGAGCGGACGCCAAGAAATCGGCCGCAAAAGAGCGCTGAACCCACGGTTCAGTGTCCCCATGAATCACGGGCTGCCCAAACCTTCGGATTCCTCTGTGACAATCTAATTCACAGAGCAGGGACGGATGCTCTGGTCACTTTTTCGCATGGTGTCCATGGTGTCCGTTTCGCCTCGAATTTTTGATATATGGGGTGGAAACGGTTGAAACAGGCGACACAGTTGACAGCAAGGAGGTACAGCAAAGATGCGGGTTTCCCACTAACCCGCTGAAAACAAGCTGGGGACGTAGTTCAGTTGGTTAGAACGCTCCTTTCTCACCGTCACGATGATATAAGCGATTTAAAAATCAGCAACTTAGTACGACCAACCTCTGTTCGCCCTGTCACGGTGTCTGCCATTTCCCTCAATTTCCGAAAACTTGTTGTCCGTTTCCTTGAAGTTCCTGGCATCTTCCGTCTCCACCGAGGTCGAAGTGCGTCACGTAGGGCGAACCGTTTTTCGTCAAGAACTGTTCGCCGAACTTTTCGATGAGGAGAGCTAATGGGAATGCCGGGAACTCGAAATTTATTCGATGATTGGCGCGGAAGGTTTCGCAATCCGGGTTAGCGTTGCTCTAGGACGCGCGACCCGCTGGTCAGCTACTCGGAAAACGGTGCATTTCCGACGAGGTCGGCGAAATTCGGTAGCGCGAACCCCTCGACGTAACGAATGCCGAAATCTCGCAGAATGTTGTCGATCGTGGTCATCGGCTTCTGACGAACGACCTTGCAAAGGCATCCCTTGAATTGATCCTTAAAGGCCAACCGGGGAAACTCCGACAGAATCGCACGCTGCTTATCTTGCGGGATTCGATCTAGACCGGCACCTACGACATCGACGGCTATCCCTGAATGGGTCATTACGACCTCGGGCTCCTTGTGAAGAGCGAGTGTGGGAGTAGTGTGAAGTGCGACAGCGTCCCATACGAGTTGAATCTGCCGCGTCGAGATGCCACGATCACTCAGAAACGCGCGAGCCGCGTTTGCGCCGTCTACCTCAAAGCGACTCTCAGCGGCGTAGCGATCGGTCAAACCCAAATCGTGAAGAACTGCAGCAACAGCCAAAAGCTCCGAATCTGGTGGGTGTTCAGCACCGTCGGAAAGCACAACGGCGAAAAGCCACGAGCGCATGACATGGTTGAAAAGAAATGGCTCTAATAAACTCCGCGATAGGTCGACCGCATCGCGGACCAGAGCCGTGTCGGGAACTTTGATGCCGGCGAAAACCATACTTTCCTCCTTTAGGCGTTGTCGTCTTTAGCGGAACGATTACTCAACCGCTGCGTCATTGATTAGCTTCTCGATCTTATGATCCAGATCGTGAGCGATTGCCAGCGCTTCCCGGTTTTCGTACGGCGCCAAAAAGCTAACCATTCTGTCATAGGACAAATGGACCCCGTCTTCGCGTTCATCGACCAGAATGGTAACCGGCGCATAAGATCCCGCGTCGGGAACATGCTTCGCCATCTCCTTCATGACCAAGGGATTACCGATTACGAGCCGCAGTATCTTCGGTTTGTTGAGTCCCGTCTCCTTTCGGAGAACAGCCCCATGATCAAATTCCAGGAACAACATCAAATGGGTTTTGCCCATGTCTCGATTAATCACTTCCTCCAATTCAGCGAAGGTGCCA